>JALUBK010000070.1 GCA_027044945.1 Campylobacterales bacterium | reverse complement strand
GAATATCTCATGATTTTACAAGAATTAGAGAAGATAAAAAGTTATACCATTTTAAATTAAAACTAACTATCTATAATATTCAACTGTTTTTTCATATAATCCCAAAATATCAATCCTTTAGTTCTATCTTTATCGTTAATCCAAACTAAAACTTCATCATTCAAAAGTTTTTCAATAGCATTTATGTCCTTATGGATTTTATTAGCTGTAGTTTTTCTCATCTCTCCAAAAAATCTTTCAGTTGGATTTAGTTCTTGTCTGTATGATGGCAATGTTAAAATTGATATATTTTCTTTTGTTAAATTGTTTGTGTTCATGTTAAATTCTCCTTTTATATTTAAAATGTAATTTTATCAAATTTAACATTTACACAAAATCTGGAGCGGTATCGCTATTCTTTATAGGATGGTTTAAAATTTTAATGATTGCTTGTATAAGAAGTTTATGCTCAAGCAAATGTATTTTTTGTGCAAAGCTTTCAAGAGTTTCGTTTTCCTCTTTTTGAAAGCACTCTTGTAGTATTATTTTGCCACCATCTAATTCGTTATTTACAAAATGCACTGTAACTCCTCCGACTTTCATATCGCTTTGAAAACTTTCTTTTATTGCAAAAACACCTTTAAACAAAGGAAGTAAAGAGGGATGAATATTGATAGCTTTTATATTATTGGTAAAAACTGGAGTTAAAATTCTCATAAAACCTGCTAAAACTGTAAGATTTGGATTGTAAGAATTGATTATCTTAACCAATTCCTTATCATAATCTTCTCTATTTTTGTAATTTTGATGTTCTAAAATGGTAAGTGGGATATTATATTTTTTACAAATATTTATTCCTTTGGCATTTTTATTATTGCAAATTGCTCCACTGATTTGAAAAATTGTGCCATCAATATTTTTTTTATCCAATTTTTTAATGATGTTTTCTAAATTTGTTCCATTTCCACTAAATAAAACAATAATTTTTTTTACAGACATTTTATTCCTTTTATTATATCTTGTGGAGATAATGAATAATTTGCTTTTTTATATTTTTTCCCGCTTAAACTATGTGCCAGTGATGCCGATATAGCAGCTTCGAGTGTTGTCCTACCTTGAGAAAGTAAAGCTCCAATCATTCCAGATAACACATCTCCGCTACCTCCTTTGCTAAGAGTAGAAGTTCCGTAAGTATTGATATAAATTTTACCATTTTGTGCGATTAGAGTATTGCTTCCTTTTAGTAATAATGTAACATTTTTAAATCTTTTTGTAAAATCTCTAGCGAAGCTAAATCTATCTTTTTGAATATCTTGTGGTTTAAGCTTTGAATTATCCAAAAGGTTCAAAACAGATGCAAACTCTTTTGGATGAGGTGTTAAGATGATATTTTCTCTTGTGCTCAAAATTTTTAAAATAATTTTATCGCTAAAAAGATCAGCATCTATAACCAAAGGTATTTTAGTGTTTTTTATGATGGATTCCATTATATTCATATCATAATTTTTTCCAAGTCCCATACCCATTACAATAGCTGTTTGATTTTTTGGCAAAGATTTATTTTGCATGATTTCAGGTGGTAGGATAATATTATCGTTAGAAACAACACTGCAAAGTCCACTGCCAAAAGCAAAAGCAGCTAAAGATGCAAAAATAACCGCTCCTTTTTTTTCTCCTGCTATAAAAACTGTGTGTCCAAAAGTGCCTTTATTTGTATTTTGTTGATTTCTAAAAGGAAGTTTCAAATCTTTTTTTTGAAGCAAAAAAGTATCGCTTTTTTCTTCATAAATTTTATGGCTGATACCTAGATCTGCTACTTTTATTTTACCCACATAATCTTTTGCAAAATCGCTAAAAAGAGGAGTTTTGTAAGCTCCCATGGAGATAGTCAAATCTGCTTTAAAAGCCAATGGGAATATTTCTCCTTTTGTGTTTATGCCACTTGGAATATCACAAGCGATTTTAAAAGAGTTTATTTGATTTATCTGTTTTATAATATCGCAAGATTTTTTATCTAATGGTTTATTTAAGCCTGAGCCAAATAAAGCATCTACGAAAACATCACTTTTTATGATTTTATATATGGGTTTTAAACCTATATTTTTAGCTCTTTTAAATTGAATTTGAGACATTTTTGATTTTGTGCCAAAAGGTATAAAAAGGTTTATTTTGTAATCTTTATGTAAAATTCTGCCAAGAGTTATACCATCTGCTCCATTGTTTCCAGGTCCGCAAATAATTAGAATGGAACTGTTTTTTTTAAATCTTTTATAAATTTCTATTGCCATGGTATAAGCTGCATGTTCCATCAAAATATCTTCGCTCAACTCAAATTTTTCATAGCATTTTTTATCTAAAGTATATACTTCATCAAAAACATTTTTCATTATCTTCTCCTGTAACTCATAGCTTCGAGTAGATGGGCTTTTGAAATCATTTCACATCCTTGTATATCTGCTATTGTTCTTGCAACTCTTAATATTTTATTGATTCCTCTTTGACTTAATGCAAATTTTGAAATGCCATTTTGCAAAATCAATTTTCCTTCGTCATCTAATACACAAAATTTTTCTATCTCCTTTTCGCTCATTTTTCCATTTAATTCCTCTTGTCCTCTTTCTTTTTGCTTAATAAAAGCTTTTTGAACTGTTTCAAACATCTCTTTTGAACTGATTGTTGGTTTGTCTTCGGATGTTATCTCATCCATTTGAATATATAAATCAATTCTGTCTAAAAGTGGCTCTGATAATTTATTTTTATATCTTTGTATTTCAACTTCACTGCATCTGCATTCTTTTGTTGAACTCAAAAGATTTCCGCATGGACAAGGATTTTGTGCAGCAATAAAAAGGAATTTTGTAGTATATTCTATTTTTGAATTTACTCTTGAAATACATACTTTATGGTCTTCAAGCGGTTCTCTTAGACTCTCTAAAATACTTTTTTGAAAGTAAGGAAATTCATCAAAAAAAAGTATTCCATTGTTTGCGAGTGCAACTTCGCCCATCATGGCTTTTGAGCTACCTCCTCCAAATATACTTGGGCGACTGGATGTATGGTGCGGAGACCTAAAATTTCTTATGGCTTTAAACTCAAACTCTTTTGAATTAATAGAGCTTAATCTCGCATTTTCCAATATTTCATCTAAGCTCATGGGCGGTAAAATATATCTCATTCTTTTTGCACACATGCTTTTACCGCATCCTGGACTTCCTTCAAAAAGAATATTATGCAATCCTGCTGAAGCTATAAGTGAAGCTCTTTTTGCTCTTTCTTGACCTTTTATATCGTAAAAATCAAGTAAAAATTTTTTATCATAATAATATTTATCATTTTTAATTTTAATAAAATCAAATTTTAAATCAGTTGCTTTTTCAAATTTTTTATCTTCTTGCTTAAAAAAATTGATAGCTTCTTCTAAATTATCGCAAGTAAAAATCAAAAGATTTGGAATTTTTGATACTTTTTCAAAACTCTCTTTGGGGATAAGCACTTTTTTTATTTTTTGTTGTTTTGCTAAAGATAAAATAAGTGGAAAAATCAAAGAAGTATCTTTAACTTTTCCATTCAATCCAAGTTCTCCAAACACAAAAATATCATCAAATTGAACTTCTTCTTTTTGCAAAGCAACGGAAAGTGCAAAGCCTAAGTCGAAATGACTTCCCTCTTTTTTTATATCAGAAGGGGAAAGATTGATTGTTATTTTTTGAGGAGGAAATTTATATTTTAAAGAAGATAGAGCTGATTTGACTCTATCTCTTGATTCTTGAATAGAAGTATTTGCAAGGCCAACTATGCTAAAACCCGGAAGGGCTCTTATGAAAGTGCTTTCAACTTCTACGATTTTTGCTTCGTGAATATTTAAAGTGGCGCAATATAATTTTTTCACTTTTTCTTAGCTCTGCTTTTCTTTTTCCACTCTTTTTCAAATTTTTTTCTTTTTAAATAAGAAAGTCTTTCTATAAAAAGTTGTCCTTTTAAATGATCCATTTCATGTTGAAATGCTACAGCTAAAAGTCCATCACATTCTTTTACTATTTTTTTTCCAAATCTATCAAAATATTCTACTTTTATCCAATTAGCTCTTTTGACTTCATCGTAATAATCAGGAACACTAAGGCAACCTTCCTGATAAGTTATTGAGCCTTTTTTTTCTATAATTTTAGGATTTATTACTTCAAATAAATTTTCTTTTTTTTGTTCATCTTCTTCGTTTGGAAGCAAAATAAGCAAAGCATTTAAAGGCACAGCTACTTGAATGGCCGCCAATCCTATACCGTTTTTTTCCATCATTGTTTCATACATATCATCTAAAAAAGTATGCAAATCTTTATCGAAAATTTGTATATCTTTTGAAGTTTGATGAAGCTTTTGATCTGGATAAGTTATAATTTCTCTAATCATCTTCTAACTCCTGCTTTCACATATATCAAAAATATTTCCGCTTTTACTGTTTTTGTTTGCAATTTCTAAAGCATAATTTATGCTTTCTTCTGTTTCCAAGTTTCCTTTGATGTCTGTTAAACTAATACCTACTTCAAGATTTATTTCTGTATCGTTTAGAATAATATTTGAATTTGTTAAAAGATTATAAATCCTTTTACAAGCACCTTTTGCACTCTCTAAATCGGTATGTCTTAATAATATAATAAAACTATTTTCTCCAAAATAAGAGACTATATCATTTCTCCTAGATGTTTTTAAAAGCATTTTAGCTATTATTTTAAGTAGAAAAATTTTATCTTTTTGATAAGGTAGTTGTGATAAAATATTATCTTTTATTTGCACTACAATAATACTACTTTTATGGTGAAATTTTCTAATTTTTTCTATTTCAAGTTTTAATTGAGAAAGAAAATATCTTTTATTATAAACACCAAACCTAGTATCAAAAATAGTGCTATTTTCAATATTTTTAAAAGTTTCTCCAGTTTTTTTGTATTTATCAGCAAGTAATTTCATTTGTTTGCTGATGCTATTTGTAAATTGATTTAATTTGGTATCAAAATTATTGGTAATACTTTCTAAAATAATAGAATTTTCATTATGAGAAATTTCTTGTTTTATTTCTTGGGATATTTTTTTTAAAAGAAGTATGTTTTTATAAATAGAATTTACTACTTCTATAATACTATTGATACCCGAAAAGATTTTTTTTATATCTTTTTCTATTTCAACTCTGTTTTCACTATAGCTACTCTCTTCAAAATCAAATAACTCTTGTATCTTTTTTTGAAAATCCAAATCTTTTTCATCCAAAAGTTTTTCAAAATAAATTTTGAAATTTTCAGGGGTTGGTGGAACATTATTGTTTATTAATGTTTTTAAAACAGAAACAGCAAATCTTTCTACTTCATTTGAAGAAGAATTGATATTAAAATTTACATTGATTTTAGAGTGGGGTCTTGAATCAACTTTTTCCAATGGTTTTTTAGTTTCTTTTATTATTCTTTTTTCAAGAGCCGACACTCTAAACCTCCAAAATTATTTTAATTTTTTTGATAATACTTTATCTATAAGTCCATATTCTTTTGCTTCAGTAGCACTCATAAAAAAGTCTCTTTCTGTATCTAATGAGATTTGTTTAAGAGTTTTGCCAGTGTTTTTGGACATAATTTCATTAAGAATTGCTTTGAGTCTCAATATCTCTTTTGCTTGAATTTCTATATCTGTTGCTTGACCTTGAGCCCCTCCTAAAGGTTGGTGTATCATGATTCTCGCATTGGGAAGAGAATATCTTTTTCCTTTTGTCCCACAGCTAAGTAAAAATGCACCCATTGAAGCTGCTTGACCTATACATATAGTGCAAATATCAGGTTTAATATAATTCATAGTATCAAATATACTAAAACCACTTGTTATAACACCTCCGGGAGAATTTATATAAAGATAAATATCCTTTTCTGGATCTTCTGCTTCTAAAAATAAAAGTTGAGCTACTATAGAAGAGGCAACACCGTCATTGATTTCTCCTCCTAACATGATAATTCTATCTTTTAAAAGTCTTGAATAAATATCATAACTTCTTTCGCCTCTTCCTGTTTTTTCTACTACATAAGGAATATAACTCATATTATTTTTCTTTCCCATCTAAATCTAAAAGTTTTGTAAAAAGTTTATCTTCTACCATTGCCATTTTTATTGCAGGCAATAATCCCTGTTTTTTGTAAAAATCAAGATATTTTTTAGGGTCTTGACCTTGTTGCATTGCTTCATAATAAATTGCTTGAACTACTTCGTTATCATTAACAGTTATTTTTTCATTTTTAGCTAATTCATCAACAATAAAAGTAAGTTTTACACTTTCTTTTGCATCTTTTTCAAGCTTTTTCTTTTCTTCTTCTACTTTTTCTGGATTTTCTTGAAGTTCTTTTATCTCTTCTTTAGTTTTTGTTTGCAAAGAGTTTCTAAAATTCATATCTATTTCTTGATCTACAACTGTTTTTGGCAAATCAAAATCAATTTTTTCTGTTAAAATTCCAGTAAGAGTAGCTTTTAATTCATCAAAATATAATTTATTCAATTTTTCTCTTTTTATCTGTTTTTTAATTGTTTCTTCAAGGTCTTTTTTTGTAGGATGCTCATTTTCTGGTAAAAATCTTTTTAAAATTTCTTCATCATTTTCATCTGGCATAATTTTTTCTTTTATATCATGAAGTGTTATTTTAAACATAGCTTCTTTTCCAGCAAGTTCGGCATTTCCATATTCTTTTGGAAAAGCTACAGTGATATCTTTTGTTTCACCTTTTTTCATGCCTATTATGCCATCTTCAAATCCCGGTATAAAGCTTCCGCTTCCTATTTCAAGCTCATATTTTTCAGCTTTTCCGCCTTCAAATGGTTTATCATCAACAAAACCTTCAAAATCAATAGTTACAACATCTTCGTTTTGAACTGCTCTATCTTCGGCAACTTCTTTTGTTGTAGCCGCAGTTTTCAAAAGAGTATGAATTCTCTCTTCGATCTCTTTTTTAGTTACTTTTGGAGTTTTGACTTCAGGGATTAATTCTTTGATATTTGAAAGATCAATTTCTGGTCTTAAAGAGATTTCAAACTCTATATCAATACTTCCATCATCTTTTTTGTCAAATTTTGTAATATTAGGTTCTCCTATTAAAGATGATTCTTCTATCTCAAGTTCTTTTAAAGTATTTTTTAATAATTCTTGAAAAATTTGAGAAAAACTATCTTTTTCAATACTATCTTTATATAATTTTTTTATAACATTAGTTGGGGCCTTGCCTTTTCTAAAACCATCTATTTTAGCATCTTTTGCTATCTTTTTAGCAATTTTTGTTTCTTTTTCCTCTATTTTGTTTTTTGAAACTTTTGCCTTCGCTTTTGCATTGGCAGAGTCAATTTTTGTAGCATTAATTTCCATCGATTTCCTTTTGTATAATAAAATTTTTAATAATATACCAAAATTTTGCTTTTTTATCATTTAAAAAGTAAAAATAAGTTATACTTTTATCTAATTTTTTTGAAGGTATAAAAATGAAAAATAGAGAAAAATTTGAAGAAGCAGTAAAAACAATTTTAACAATTATAGGAGAAGATAAAGATAGAGAAGGTTTAATAAAAACTCCATACAGAGTTTTTAAATCTTTTGAATACTTAACACAAGGATACAATCAAGATCCAAAAGAGATTTTAAATCAAGCTTTATTTAAAAGTTCCAATAATGAAATGGTAATCGTAAGAGATATCGAATTTTATTCATTATGTGAGCATCATCTTTTACCTATTATTGGAAGAGCTCATGTGGCTTATATTCCAAATGGAAAAGTGGTAGGACTTTCTAAAATACCAAGACTTGTTAATATGTTTGCAAGAAGATTGCAAATTCAAGAACAATTAACCGAACAAATAGCTGAAACAATTAATGAAACAATACAGCCAAAAGGGGTTGGTGTTGTTTTGCAGGCAAGACATATGTGTATGGAGATGAGAGGTGTTGAAAAAATAAAAAGTTCTACAACTACTTCGGCTCTTAGAGGAATTTTTTTGAAAGAAAAAACGAGAAAAGAGTTTTTTGATATTATTAATACACCACAAACAAATAGGCTTTAAAGGGTGAAAAATATCGTTGATAAATTAAAATCAAAAGATTTATCTCCGCTTTTTGGCATTATTATCAAAATAAGTTCAATTATCATAGAAGTTAAAGGGTTAAATCCCAGTATCGGAGACATTGTTAAACTGGTAAAAGAAAATAATTATTATGAACTTGGCATGGTAACTGAAGTAAGTGGCGAAAAATTTTTTGTTTCTCCTTTTGGCTTTATAGAAGGTTTTAAAGTCGGGGATAAAGTATTTATTAATGATAAGGGGCTTAGTATCCCCGTTTGTGATGAATTATTAGGAAGAGTAGTAGATCCTTTTATGAGACCTAAAGATGGTAAAAAAAATATTCAAACAAATAATTTTATGCCTATTGTAAAACCTCCTATTGAAGCCATGAAAAGAGGTATTATTGATGAGGTATTTTCTGTCGGAATTAAAAGTATAGATGCTCTTTTGACTTGTGGCAAGGGGCAAAAAATGGGTATATTTGCCGGAAGCGGTGTTGGCAAATCAACTTTAATGGGAATGATTGTCAAAGGAAGTGTAGCTCCTGTAAAAGTGGTAGCATTGATTGGCGAAAGAGGTAGGGAAGTTCCAGAATTTATACAAAAAAATCTTGGAAATGATTTAAGTGATACTGTTATTGTAGTAGCAACCAGTGATGATAGTCCTTTGATGAGAAAATATGGTGCTTTTAGTGCCATGAGTGTAGCAGAATATTTTAAAGAGCAGGGAAGAGATGTGCTTTTTATCATGGATTCGATAACAAGATTTGCCATGGCTCAAAGAGAAATAGGGCTTGCATTGGGCGAACCTCCAACATCAAAAGGATATCCGCCTTCTGTTTTGGCACTTCTTCCTCAACTAATGGAAAGAGCAGGAAAAGAAGAGGGCAAAGGCTCTGTTACGGCATTTTTTACTGTTTTGGTTGAGGGGGACGATTTGAGCGACCCTATTGCTGATCAAAGTAGAAGTATTCTTGATGGGCATATTGTTTTAAGCAGAGAAATGACGGATTTTGGTATATATCCTCCTATTGATATATTAAAAAGTGCATCAAGAGTTATGAACGATATTATAAGCAAAGAGCAAAAAAAATCTGTCATGAAATTTAAAAAATTATATTCTCTTTTGAAAGAAAATGAAGTGCTTATCCGAATAGGAGCTTATCAACAAGGAACAGATAAAGAGTTGGATTTCGCAATCAATAAAAAAACTGATATGGAAGAATTTTTAAAACAGACTCCGGATGATATTGAAGATTTTGATGATACAATAAAAACTTTAGAAAATATAGTTGGACAAGAAAATCATATTGATTAAGCTATGTTAAAGAAATTATATTATAAGATACAAAAATCAAATAGGATTAAATTAGTCCTAATTAGAAAATTTAATTTATAGAGGTAAAAAATGAGAGTTTACTTAGATAACAATGCGACCACTATCGTTGATCCGAGTGTAAAAGAGTTGATGGATCCTTTTTTCTGTCAAATGTATGGCAATCCAAATTCTCTTCATCAATTTGGTAGCGAAACTCATCCTGCATTAAAAATGGCTATGGATCAAATCTATAATAGTATAAATGCTAATGATAAAGATGATGTAGTAGTAACTTCGTGTGCCACTGAAAGTAATAACTGGGTGATAAAAGGTGTATATTTTGATAAAATTAAAAATGGTGATAAAAATCATATTATAACTAGTTCAGTAGAACATCCTTCTGTTATATCTGCTTGTAAATTTTTAGAAACACAAGGTGTGAAAGTTACATATTTACCTGTAAATGATGAAGGTGTTATCGAAATAGAAGATTTAAAAAAAGCGATAAATGATAAAACAGCTTTGGTTTCGATTATGTGGGCAAACAATGAAACAGGTATGCTTTTTCCTATAAAAGAAATATCTGAAATTTGCAAAGAATATGGTGTTTTATTTCATAGTGACGGAGTGCAAGCGATAGGAAAAGTAAAAGTCAATGTTCAAGATGCTGGTGTTGATTTTTTAAGTTTTTCGGCACATAAATTTCATGGTCCAAAAGGAGTGGGAGGATTGTATATCAAAAATTCTGAAGCATTAACTCCGCTTTTACATGGAGGAGAGCATATGGGCGGAAGAAGAAGTGGAACCTTAAATGTTGCAGGTATTGTTGGAATGGGAAAAGCTATAGAAATGGCTGATAAATATATTGATTATGAATATAAAGAAGTCAGAAGACTTCGAGATAAACTTGAAGATGCACTTGTAAAAATAGATGATGTGTTTGTTGTCGGAAAAAAAGAGCATAGAGTTCCAAATACTATTTTAGCCAGTATAAAAGGAGTAGAAGGAGAAGGAATGTTATGGGATTTGAATAAATACGGTATAGCTGCCAGCACAGGAAGTGCATGTGCTAGTGAAGCCTTAGAAAGCAATCCTGTGATGGAAGCGATAGGAGCAGAGGCTGATTTGGCTCATACTGCTTTAAGATTGAGTCTTAGTAGATTTACAACAGAAAAAGAGATTGATTATGCGATAGAACATATAAAGCAAGCGATTAAAAGATTGAGAGCTATTTCTAGCACTTATGCTTATGCTCCGACAAATCATAAAAGTGAATTATAGAAAGGATAATAAATGGCAAAAAATGACTTAATAAGCGGAAATATCTGGGATGAATATTCCCAAACAGTGCAAGATAGAATGAACAATCCTAAAAATATGGGAGAAATAACAGAAGAAGAAGCTGAAAAATTGGGTGGAAAATTAATAGTAGCTGATTTTGGAGCTGAAAGTTGCGGAGATGCTGTTAGGTTGTATTGGGTGGTAGATCCAAAAACTGACAAAATTATAGATGCTAAGTTTAAAAGCTTTGGATGCGGAACTGCGATAGCTAGTAGTGATACAATGGTAGACCTTTGCATAGGAAAAACTGTTGATGAAGCAGTTAAAATAACTAATATTGATGTTGAACATGCCATGAGGGATAATCCCGATATTGCTGCTGTTCCTCCTCAAAAAATGCATTGTTCGGTAATGGCTTATGATGTTATAAAAAAAGCAGCATCTCAATATAAAGGAGTTGATGCTTCAAGTTTTGAAGATGAGATTATAGTGTGCGAATGTGCAAGAGTTAGCCTTGGAACGATTAAAGAGGTTATAAAAATCAATGACTTGAAAACTGTTGAAGAAATAACAGAATACACAAAAGCTGGTGCTTTTTGCAAATCTTGCATAAAACCAGGCGGACACGAAAAAAGAGATTATTATCTTGTAGATATTTTAGCTCAAACAAGGGCAGAGATAGAAAAAGAAAAATTAGAAAAAAGTGAAAAAACAGGCGAAGAAATACCATTTAAAGAGATGACCGTTGTTCAAAAATTAAAAGTTGTTGAAGATATAATAGATGAAAATATAAGACCTATGCTTGTTATGGATGGTGGAAATTTACAAATATTAGATATAAAAGAAAACGAAGGCTATACAGATATTTATATAAGATATATGGGCGCTTGTAGTGGTTGTGCGAGTAGTTCAACAGGAACACTGTATGCGATAGAATCAATCTTAAAACAAAAACTCGATGAAAATATAAGAGTTTTGCCTGTGTAAAAATGATATAATGTTAAAAAATGAGATTGCAATAAAAAAAGGTATAAGTTTTCTTATAGTGATTTTTATTGCGATTCCCTTTTTTTCCAAAAATCAATTGAACTATATTGATAAAACTTATATGCTTTTAAGTGATTGGATATACAATAATTCCAACAAGATAGATACCTTTATCTATCCCGACTTCCGCCCAAAAGACACTACAAACACTATAATTTTTCTAAAATATAAGGAGTAGCAGGAATAATCTTATAAATTTTCTTAGCATCAAGTTTAATCTTTTTACTCTTATCATAAGCAATAGACTTTTGAACATTAAGTAGTAAAATTCTAATAACATTAGGAGTGCAGTGGTCTAGTTATTTGACACAAATTTTATAAAAGATTTTTTATCATAATTTTGCTTATTACGAATTTACTCCAGGTGTTATTTTTAGAGAAAGTGATGGTTTTAGACCCAGAGCTAGAGTTGTGTTTAGAATAAGTCTTTATTTTAGTAAAT
>JALUBK010000069.1 GCA_027044945.1 Campylobacterales bacterium | reverse complement strand
TAAAGTTATTTTTTCACATATTGGATAACTAATACATAAATATTCTTTGGTTGTTTTACAAGCTTGACAAATATCAGGAAAATCATCACTAGATACTATAGAATTTGTTCTGTATGCTCTGCATCTTTGACTTGTTTTTATATCCGCTTCGGCACAAAATTTATCAGGAGTATCATCATATATTAAAATTCTTTTATCATTGGCTATATCAACTTCATAAAAAGACAAATCATTTATATGCAACTGTTCTTTAAAAAGTCTGATAAGTCTTTTGTATATAATTTCTTTTGTTTTATCCTCTTCTATTGTTCTTTTAAATTTATATATCATTGCCATATCATCAATAACAAACTGAGCTTTTTCAAGAGGATCATGAAAATGTTGTTTCCTATCTGACACAAATAAAGAGATATTTTTTTCTATTGAGCCTATCATCCTCTCAAGCTTATCCAAAAGAGTATTTAGCCATTTTGCAACTTCTATTGCTTCTTTACTACATTTTTTTAGGTTTATACGAGAGGAATAATCTCCATTACTTGCTTTTTGTAAAATATTTTTTATATTAATTAGAGCATTTAAATATGGTCTTAAAAATTTATTTATTATATAAATAAATATTATAGCAAAAAACAGTGTAACAGCAATAATTTTTAAAATAGTTGATATCGATTGATTTCTTTCTTCGTCAAGATTGAAAACCATGCTTATTCCACCAAGAACATCTCCCTCTTTTGCATTTGTGTGACATTTTAAACAATTTGGTTGAGAATCAACAGTTGCAACATAAGGTATAGTTATTCTTAATTTATTGTTTTCCAATCCGCTATGAAAGATTTTTTGTATTTTTCCTGTTTCAATAACTTTTTTATCTATATCATCTCTTACTCTTTCATTGGCAAAACCTTTTCCAAATAATTTTTCAACTTTTGGTGTTCTAAATATCCATATTTTAGATGCTCCAGAAGATTCTTTTGCAATATTTAAAAAAAATTCTCGTTTTTTTATCGTTCCATTTACCATCTCTGCAGTCAATCCATTTTTTATCAAAGATGCTACTGCTTTTGCTTTTTCCAATTCTTGTGTTTTAGAAAAAGTTCTCAGGTTTATTGTAAAAATAACTAAAACAACAAATGAAAAAGCAAATATCATGATTGAAATGATACTTATTATTTTTTTATTTCCTTCCATTACATATCCTTTTTATACCAAACATAATGATGAAATAGCTACAACAGCACTTTCACTTCGTAAAATCATAGAAGTGTCCAATCTATATATCGACCTATTTCCAAAAGTTTTTTTCTCATTTTCGCTAAATCCCCCCTCGCATCCTATAAGAATATTTTCTATTTTATTTTTACACAAAGAAACTCCTCCAAAATCCAAAATATCACTTTTAGGATATTTTTCAAAATACTCTTCTAAAGAATCAATAATTTCAAACTCCATCATAACACTTCTTCCGCATTGTTGCGAAGAGTTAATAATTATTTTTTTTAAACGATTTAAGTTTATTTTAAAATTTTTTTGACTTCTTTGACAATATATAAATGAAATTTTACCCACACCTATCTCATTAAGCATTGGCAAAGTTTTTTCTATCATTTTTATATCAATAATACACCAACCTACATGAAGTTTTTTAAAAGGCTTTATAATTGATTCTTGTTTTTCATTCAATTCTAATAATAAATCTTTTTTTGATATTTTTATTATTTTATACGAATAAATAAAATCATCTTTTAAATTACGCAGAGAAATCACATCTCCTACTTTGTGTCTTTTTACTTTGCAAAGATATTTATAATTTTCCTTGTCTATTTGCAAAACATTTATGCCAGCAAATTCATTGTATAAAAATTGCACTAAAAAAACCTTTAATTACATTTCCAAGAAAGTTTTTTCCCTGCAAACATTGGAACAACATTGTTATATTTTTCAGGAACTAAAAATTCACCTTTTTCTAATACAACTTTTTTTTCTATTGGTTTAAAATTGTAAATATTTTGGGCATTATCGCTAACAAATTTTTGTAAATTATCCAATTTGTTATATTTTTCAAATAATTCACAAAGTGCGGGTAACGCAATCGGTGCTGTCCAAATTCCAGCAGCACATTCGTTGGATTCTTTTTTGTTTTGTGGATGAGGAGCTGAATCGCTTCCAAACATAATTTTAGGATAAGCATTCAAAGCAAGTTCCAAAAGTGCCTCTTTATCTTCATATCTTTTAGCAATAGGCTTACAAAAAAGATGAGGTTTTAGTTTGCCTCCAGCAACATCATCAAAAGTTAATAATAAATGATGTAAGGTTATGGTAGCATATAAATTATCAATTTCTTTCAAAAGTTTAACACTATTTCTATCCGTAATATGTTCCATAATGATTTTTAATTTAGGAAAAGCAAGGGCGATTTTTTTATAAAATACTCCAAACTCTTTTTCTCTATCCATTACAAATCCATTTGTTTCTCCATGAACCAAAAGAGGAATATTCAAATCACTCATAGCTTCAAGAGTAGGCTTTAGATTTTCAATTTTAAAATCACTCACTCCGTTTTCAGAATTTGTAGTAATTCCGCTAGGGTATAATTTAACAGCTTTGATAAAATGTTTTGCTTCTTTCAAAAATTCATAAGTCCAATTATTTTTAAAAAAAAGTGTCATATAAGGTTCAAACTTATCTTCTCCTATCGCTTTTAATATTCTATTTTTATATGCTTTAAGCTCTTCTAAAGTAGTAACTGGAGGTAAAATATTCGGCATGACAATCGCTCCTGCGAAACATTTTGAAGAATATGGAGCAACATTGTTTAGCATTTCACCATCTCTTAAATGCACATGCATATCAAGTGGAGAATTCAAGGTAATTTTCATAAGCTATCCTTTGCTTGAGATATTATTTTATTTACACTTGCTTGATACAATTTTAAATCTTCTTGATTTGTTGATTCAAATCTTGTTACAAGAACTGGTGTAGTGTTGGATGCTCTAACCAAGGCCCAACCGTTTTCAAAATTAATTCTAAGACCATCAATTGTAATAATATTTTCTATTTTTGGAAAATAAACCGGTGGATGTTTTAAAAGTTCTTTTATCCATTTTATCAATTCAAATTTTTTCTCTTCGCTCGTTTTTATTTTTATCTCTTCCGTAGAATAAACTTTTAGCAATGATTCTATCTCTTTATCTATATCCATTCCGTTTTTAATCAATTCCAAAACTCTAAGAGTTGCATACAAAGCATCATCATACCCAAAATATCTATCAGCAAAGAAAATATGTCCGCTAACTTCGGCAGCGAGTTGAGCTCCACTTTCTTTTATTTTTACTTTAAGATTGCTATGACCTGTTTTATACATCAAAGCTTTGCCACCCATTTTATTTATTTCGTCATACATTACTTTTGAGCATTTAACTTCACCTATAACGATAGGATTTTTCATCTGTTTTGCAAAAAGTATCGCTAAAATATCACCTTTTATATTATATTTTTTAGTCAAAACTGCTATTCTATCGGCATCTCCATCGTATGCAAAACCAATATCAAAATCGTTTTTTAATTCACTTTTTATATCTTTTAAATTTTCTTCTATTGTGGGATCTGGGTGATGGTTTGGAAATTCTCCGTCTGACTCAAGATACAAACCTTTATAATCCAATCCGAGTGCATCAAATATATCTTTTACAACAACCCCCGCAACTCCGTTTCCACCATCTAAAACTATTTTAGTTTTAAGATTTTTCAAAAAAGAAAATTCATTTACAAGATAATCAATATATCTTTTTTTTGCAGGTATTTTAATACAAGCAATATCATTTTTTATAACCATATCTTGCATTTGCAAAAAATCATCCCTTAATGTATATATCTCTTTTCCAAAAAAAGGCTTTTTATCAATAGTTATTTTCAATCCATTATACTCTTTTGGATTATGAGAGCCTGTTATCATAACTGAACCTGATGGAATGATACCGTTAAATTCAACATAATTTGAAAAATAATTAACTGGAGTAGGCACCATTCCCATATCTAAAACTTTAATACCACTTGCATTAAAACCACTTGTTAAATAATCTCTTAAAATTACAGAATGAACTCTCGCATCATAACCAATAGCAACATATTCACCAAATTTTTTAATTTTTTGCCCCAACAAATAACCTATGAGTTTTATCGTTTTTTCATTTAATTCTTTATCATAAATTCCTCTTATATCATATTCTCTAAAAATATTATTCATTAAAACTGCCCTTCAAGTTATTATTTTGTAATTATAATATTATTTTGTTTTATCATCTCTTAAAGTTCTTTTAGATAAAATTAGTTTCTTAATTTCAAACGGTCGCATAGCTCAGCTGGTAGAGCACTACCTCGACAAGGTAGTGGTCACAGGTTCAAGTCCTGTTGTGGCCACCATTTTAAACAGAGGTGAATTTTGGAAAATTTTATAGCTATTAAAGTTGATAATAAAATTATTGATTTACAAAGCGCAAAAGAAAAAAGTATAAATACAAAAGAACAAGAAAAAATATATTTTGATAATTCTAAAGAATCTCTTGAAATAATAAGACACTCAACAGCCCATCTTATGGCTCAAGCTATAAAAATATTATATCCTGAAGCAGATTTTTTTGTTGGACCTGTTATAGAAGATGGTTTTTATTATGATTTCAGAATAGATACAAAAATTGGAGATAGTGATCTTAAAAACATTGAAAAAAAGATGAAAGAGCTTGTCAAAAAAAAATATGAAATAACAAAATATATAATTACAAAAAAACAAGCTTTAGAAAAATTTAAAAATGATGATTTAAAACTTGAAGTTTTAAAAAGAATTCCAGAAAATGCAGAAATAGGAATTTATAAGCAGGGTGATTTTGAAGATTTATGTCGCGGACCTCATTTGCCAAATATAAAATATATAAAATTTTTCAAACTTACAAAAGTTGCAGGAGCATATCTTGGAGGTGACGAATCAAGAGAAATGCTAACAAGAATCTATGGAACTGCATTTGCTACAAAAGAAGCATTAAAAGAACACCTCAACACAATAGAAGAAGCAAAAAAAAGAGATCATAGAAAACTTGGAAATGAACTTAAACTTTTTACTTTTGACGAAGAAGTTGGAGGCGGACTTCCTATATGGCTTCCAAATGGAGCAAGGCTTAGAAGCAAATTGGAAAATTTACTTTTTAAAGCTCATAGAAAAAGAGGATATGAACCAGTTCGAGGTCCAGAAATATTAAAAAGTGCTGTGTGGAAAGTAAGCGGACATTATGAAAATTATGGCGAAAATATGTATTTCACTGAAATTGATGGAATAGAATACGGTATAAAGCCTATGAATTGTCTAGGACATATTAAAGTTTATCAGAGTGATGTTAGAAGTTACAGAGATTTGCCACTTAAATTTTTTGAATACGGAGTTGTTCATAGACACGAAAAAAGTGGAGTTTTGCACGGACTTTTTAGAGTTCGAGAATTTACTCAAGATGATGCACATATATTTTGTATGCCAGAACAAATAAAAGATAATGTTATAGAAGTATTAAGTTTTGTTGATGATATAATGAAAAGTTTTGGATTTCAATATGAAATGGAAATTTCAACAAAACCTACAAAAGCTATAGGTAATGACGATATATGGGAAAAAGCAACAAAAGGTCTTATGGATGCACTTGATAGCAATAAAATTAATTATGGAATTGATGAAGGTGGTGGAGCATTTTACGGACCAAAAATAGATATAAAAATAACAGATGCACTAAAACGAAAATGGCAATGTGGAACTATACAAGTTGATTTTAATTTACCTGAACGATTTGGGTTGGAATATACTGATAAAAACAACGAAAAAGCAAGACCTGTAATGTTACATCGTGCAATTCTTGGCTCTTTTGAAAGATTTATAGGGATTTTAACAGAACATTGTGCTGGAGAATTTCCATTTTTTATAGCTCCTACTCAAGTTATTTTTATACCTATTGCAGAAACCCATCTTGAATATGCAAAAAAATTACAACAAGAATTGAGAGATTTAGAAATAGACAGTGAAATTTCAAGCAAAAATGAAAGTTTAAACAAAAGAATTAGAATGGCAGAAAAACAAAGAGTTCCTCTTTTGGTTATTTTAGGAGACAAAGAAGTTGAAAATGAGACAATTTCTTTAAGAGATAGAAGAGAAAGAAAACAATCTAACATGAGCAAAAACGAATTTAAAAAATTATTAAAGGAGAAAATGGATGGAGTTATCTTTTGAGTAAAAGTAAAGATGTTCTAATGAATGAAGACATAAGAGCACATGAGGTTCGATGTATTGGAGATGACGGCACACAATATGGAATTATATCTTCCAAAGAAGCGGGACAAATAGCAAAAGAGCAGGGATTGGATCTTGTTTTGATAGCACCAAACGGAAAACCTCCGGTTTGTAAAATAATGGATTATGGAAAATTCAAATATCAACAAGAAAAAAAGAAAAAAGAAGCAAGAAAAAAACAGAAAATTATAGAAGTTAAAGAGATAAAACTTTCTGTTAAAATTGCACAAAATGATGTGAATTATAAAATAAAACATGCAAGAGAATTTATAAAAGCGGGAAAACATGTCAAATTTAGAGTATTCTTGCGAGGTAGAGAAATGCAAAATCCCGAAGGTGGAGTTGAAGTTCTTGAAAGAGTTTGGGAATTGATGAAAGATATAGCTGATCGTGATTCAAAACCATACAGGGAAGGTAGATATGTCAATATGCTAACTTTTCCAAAAAAAGAAAAATAAATTTTAAAACAATAAGTATTAAGTGCTAAGTGTTAAGCCATAATATAATAGTTTAACACTTAGCACAAAATGCTAAGAATTTGCAAAGGAGTATTTATGCCAAAAATGAAAACTCTTAGAGGCGCAGCTAAGCGTTTCAAAAGAAGTAAAAATGGTATCAAAAGAGGTAGTGCTTTTAGAAGTCATATCCTTACTAAAAAGAGCCAAAAAAGAAAAAGATTTCTTAGAAGCCCTCAAAAAGTAAATAAGACTAACTTAAAAGCAGTTAAACTTATGATAGAAAGCTAGGTAATATTTTTCTTAAGAAAATTTTTCTTAAGTTCAATTCCCCCCTAAGTCCAAGGACAAAAGGGAAAGTTCGCTAAGAGCGACACCAAAAAAAAGGTTAAGGAGAAACAATGAGAGTAAAAACAGGTGTAGTTAGAAGAAGAAGACATAAAAAGCTTCTTAAACTTGCAAGAGGTTTCTACAGCGGTAGAAGAAAACATTTCAGAAAAGCAAAAGAACAATTAGAAAGAAGTTTAGTATATGCTTATCGCGATAGAAAGAGAAAAAAGAGAGACTTTAGAAGACTCTGGATCACAAGAATAAATGCGGCTTGCAGATTAAATGGAATCAGTTATTCAAAATTTATATTTGCTCTGAATAAAGCAAATATTGAATTAGATAGAAAAATCCTAGCAGATTTGGCAGTAAATGACTCAGATGCTTTTACAAAAGTTGTAGAGAGTGCAAAAGTAGCACTTTAAGATATTTTGATAAAAGTGAATTTTCAGGTATAAAATACCATTCAAATTTTTTACGGAAGGTGGTGATGTTAGATGCCAGGTGTTAAAGTCGGACCTAGAGATTCTTTTGAGGAGTCTTATAGAAGATTTAAAAAGCAAATTGATCGTAACTTAATCGTTACAGAAGCAAGAGCTAGAAAATATTATGAGACTAAAACTGAAAAGCGCAAAAAACAAAAAATTGCAGCTAAAAAGAAAATGCTCAAAAAACTCTATATGCTAAGACGATACGAGTCAAGGCTCTAATCACATATTTTTTGCGGTTCTAAAAAACAAGAACCGCAAAAAACTCTACAAATAAAATATTTCTCAAGATTTTAATAAATTTTTAGCTCATTTTTAGTATCATATAACAAACACTAACTAAGGACAAACATGATACTAACAACACCTTTAAAAAGCAATAGTATTAAAATATTACTTTTAGGAAGCGGAGAACTTGGTAAAGAAGTTGCTATAGAAGCGAATAGACTTGGAGTTGAAGTTATAGCTGTTGATAAATATCCAAATGCTCCGGCTCATTTAATAGCTAACAAAAGTTATGTAATTGACATGAAAAACAAAAATGAAGTGTTAGAGGTAATCAGAAGAGAAAAACCTGATTTTATACTTCCTGAGATAGAAGCCATAAATATAGAAGCACTTTTCAAAGCTGAAAAAGAAGGTTTTTTTGTCATACCAAATGCCGAAGCGGTCAGTAAAACGATGAACAGAAAAAATATAAGAGAATTTGCTGTCAAAGAGTTAAACCTTAAAACAAGCAATTATAAGTTTGTAACAAGTTATGAAGAGTTAGTAACTGCTGCTAACGAGATAGGCTTTCCTTGTGTTATAAAGCCAGTTATGAGTTCTTCAGGTCATGGACAAAGTATAGCTAATACCCAAGATGAATTGATAAAATCTTGGGAAGAAGCAAAAGAAGCAAGAGGAGATGCTAGTGAGCTTATAGTAGAAGAATTTATAAATTTTGATTATGAAATAACACTTTTAACGGCTAGACACGAAAATGAAACTGTTTTTTGCGAACCAATAGGGCATAAACAAAAAGATGGAGATTATATATATTCTTGGCAACCTATGAAAATGAATCAAATTACTAAACAAAAAGCTTTAAATATGGCAAAAAAAGTTACTGATGGACTTGGGGGAAGAGGTGTCTTTGGTGTTGAAATGTTTATTAAAGGGGATGAAGTGTATTTTAGTGAAGTCAGCCCTAGACCTCATGATACTGGGATGGTAACAATGATAACCCAAAGTCAAAGTGAATTTGCTTTACATGTTAGAGCAGTTTTAGGATTGCCACTTGAATTTATAACTTACGGCAGTGGAGTTAGTGCTGCTTATAAAAGCAAAATTGACAGTATAAAACCAACTTTTAAAATCAAAAACAATGCATTTAGCAAAAATAGTTTTATAAGAATTTTTGGAAAACCAAACTCTCACAAAGGAAGAAGAATGGCAGTTGCTTTAGTTTATGGAGAGATAGATAGCTCACTAAAACAAGCTAAGTCAATCATTAAAACAATAAAAGAATTAAAATGAAAAAACTAACTGTTAGTGAAGCTGCTATTTTTTTTGGAATAACAAAAGAAGCTATATATAATCGTGTTAGAAGAGGTAAGCTAAAAACTATAAATGAAGATGGATTAAAATATGTTGTAGTTGAAAAAAATATTAAAGCAACTCCAAAAATAAAACAAGCAAATAAAACAACAAATGAAAAATATATTCATTTTTTAGAAAATGAAGTGGAAGAGTTGAAAGAAAAAGTTAAAAAACTTGAAATAGAAAATTCAATTCTTATCAAGGAAAAACTTGAAATACTTGAAAAATCAAAAAAAGAATTAGAAAATATTTTTGCAAAAAGAGACGAACAACTCAAACAAATACTTCATCTTATGAATGAAAAATATGCTCTTCCAAAAATCCAAAGTGTAGAAGTTATTGATACGAATATGAACAAAAAACTTCAAGAGAAAAAAGATTTGAAGAAAAAAAAGAAAAAAAAGAAGAAGAAAAAGAAATGAATATCGTTTTTTTGGATGCAAAAACAATAGGTAAAGATATATCATTAGATCTGTTTAATAATTTTGGAAATTTTATGGCATATGATGTAATTTTAACAAAAAATGATTTATTGCAAAAAACAAAAAATGCTAACATTATCATAACAAACAAAATTGTTATTGATAAAACTGTTATTGATAATGCTAAATATTTAAAACTTATATGTGTTGCAGCAACAGGAACAAATAATATTGATTTGGATTATGCGAATGAAAAAGGAATAATTGTTAAAAATGTTGCTGGATATTCTACAAAATCAGTCGTTCAACATACTTTTACTTTACTTTTTTATCTTCTTGAAAAAATAAAATTTTATGATAATTTGGTAAAAAATGGCAAATGGTGCGAAAGTAAAATATTTACAAATCTTGATAAACCTTTTTGGGAAATATCAGGTAAAACATGGGGTATAATAGGACTTGGAGCAATAGGAAAAGAGGTTGCAAAAATTGCTAAATGTTTTGGAGCAAATGTTATATATTATTCTACTAGTGGCAAAAATAAAACTGATGAATACAAAAGAGTATCACTTGATGAATTATTAAAACAGAGCAAAATAATTTCAATCCATGCACCATTAAATAAAAAAACTAACAATCTTATAACAAAAGACAAACTATCAAAAATAAAAGATGGTTCTATTATTTTAAATTTGGGGAGAGGAGGTATTATAAATGAAAACGATTTGGCAGAAATTTTAGAGGTGAAAAATATATATGTCGGATTGGATGTAACAAAAAACGAGCCACTAAAAAAGAATTCACCACTTTTAAAAGTGAAAAATAATGATAATTTTGTTATAACACCTCATATAGCTTGGTCTAGTATTGAAGCAAGAAAAGAGTTGATACAAAAAGTAGC
The DNA here is from genome assembly GCA_027044945.1 of Campylobacterales bacterium. GTDB lineage: Bacteria > Campylobacterota > Campylobacteria > Campylobacterales > JALSKU01 > JALSKU01. Next base: position 1,727 of record JALUBK010000069.1, on the reverse strand, counting down.
TGAAAATATTAAAATTTTTTTAAAGGAGAAACGATAATGGCAAAAGAACACAGTTTTGATATAAGTGCAGAAATAGACAAACAAGAGTTAAAAAATGCAATAGAACAAGCAAAAAAAGAGATAACAAACAGATACGATTTTAAAGGCTTAAGTGCACAAATAGATTATAATGAAAAAAACAAAACAATAACTTTATTAACCAGCAGTAATAATAAAGCAGATGCTATGAAAGATATACTTTTATCAAAAATTATAAAAAGAGGAATATCTTCAAAAGCATTAAAGGAAACAAAAAGAGAGAATGCAAGTGGAGGCAATATAAGAGTTTATTTATCAATTATTGATGCTATTTCAAATGATGATGCAAAAAAAATAGTTAAAGAGATAAAAGATTTAAAATTGAAAGTCCAATCATCTATAAGAGGTGATGTTGTTAGAGTTACAGCAAAATCTATTGACGATTTGCAAAATTGCATAAAAGCCGTCAAAGAAAAAGATTTGGAAGTGCCTTTAAATTTTATCAATCTAAAATAGGTCTTATATTGCAAAACATACCTCCCATTGAAGTATTGCCAACATTAAACAAAAAGTGTAAATTTTTAGCATTATTACTCACTTTTGCACTTTTTATTTTTCCTATATTATTATCAATATTTTTTTGGTATTTATACGATGAAATATTAATTACAATTTTTTTATTTCTTTTTTTACAAATTATTTCAGGTATTATTATCGCAAAAATAAGAGCAAATGCCATCTCCTTTGACCAAAGAGAAATGAATTACTCAACCTATGAAATCATAAAATGGTATCTCAGCAAAAATATTTGTCAAAAAACATAAATTAATATCAATTCAATAAAAACAATTAATTTTTTAAAAAATATATCCCAGTCTTGCCAAAAATCTATACTCTTCGCTTAGTCCGCCTATATTATTTTTTAGATCAAAATTATTATCCCTTTTTATCATCCTGCTGTAACCTATGCTTAAATCTAAATGTTTGTTGAATATAATCTGAAAACCGGGTATTATATATACAAAATTACCGCCTGTTGAATTTATTGTATTATTTTTATATTTATCTTTATTCAAATTCATTCCATTAAAATCTATTTGAACAGCAAAAATATTATTTATTGAATACACATATCCAATATTCCAATGCAAACTATTTCCAAATTTATAGTCATTGCTTCCTCTTGTTGTATATACATAATGCACATTGGCATCAATTCTAGAAAAATTAATAATTTTTGTAAAACTAACACCCATTCTATAATCATAACTACCTGATCCTAATTGTAAAGTTTGTGTTTTATCTGGTTTTTTTACTCCTATAGGTGTTAAAAAAGATTTATTAGTTTTTCCTGTTGGTAATTTGATTCCTGCACCAACACACAAAAAAGCAAAATCACCTTTTTTTTGACTCAAAAGTTCATGTTTTACTATCAAACTAATATCACCTACACCGCTATTAGTCATATTAAAATTTTTATTCATTATTGTTTGATTTAAATTTTTATATATATCTGGTATTTTTACTATTACTTCTGTATTGTGACCAATTCCTTTTTTCATTATAAAAATTATTTTTTTAACTTTTAATTTTCTGTTTTTCAAATCCTCCACTTTATTATCATTATTATAAGCATTATTTTTAAAAAAACTTATATATTTTATAATTAATCTAGTTTTATTATTAGGTAATATCATTCCATTACCTCC
>JALUBK010000068.1 GCA_027044945.1 Campylobacterales bacterium | reverse complement strand
AAAGAAATTTAAAAAAATAGATTTATTTACTGTTAAAACTTTTTTAGATAAAATCTGCTTATTATAAATCAAAAGAGGTATCATGAATCAAACAATTACAGAAAAAATTTTTAGCAATCATATAGGCAGAGAAGTGAAGGCTGGTGAAATTATAGAATGTGATATTGATATGGTTATTGGAAATGACATAACAACTCCTATCTCTATAAAAGCTTTTGAAGATATAGGAGCTACCAAGTTAGCAAAACCAAACAATTTTTCTATAGTATTGGATCATTTTATTCCGACAAAAGATATTGCTAGTGCAAATCAAGCAAAAATTAGTAGAAATTTTGCTTATAAACATAATTTGAACAATTTTTTTGACGAAAAAGATATGGGGATTGAGCATGCGCTTTTGCCTGAAAAAGGATTAGTAATTCCAGGTGATGTTATTATAGGTGCAGATTCTCATACTTGCACACATGGTGCACTTGGTGCATTTTCTACAGGTATGGGCTCAACTGATATTGCTTATGCGATGGTTACTGGAAAAAATTGGTTTAAGATTCCAGAAGCTATAAAAATTGAACTTTGCGGAAAACCTCAAAAATATGTTTATGGAAAAGATATTATTTTAGAGGTTATTAGAATTTTGGGTGTTGATGGAGCTTTATACAAAACTTTAGAATTTACAGGTGATACTATACAGTATTTAAGTATGGATGACAGATTTTCATTATGCAATATGTCCATAGAAGCAGGTGCCAAAAATGGAATCATTGCAGTTGATGAAATAACAAAAGAATTTTTAAAAAATAAAAATTTAAGAGATAAGCCCAAATCTTTTTATAGCGATGAAAATGCCAACTATATCAAAACTATCAAAATTGATATAAACTCTTTGGAGCCAGTTGTTGCTTATCCCTCATTGCCATCAAATGGCAAAAGTATCAAAGTAGCTTCTTGTGATAATATAGAAATAGATCAAGTTTTTATAGGAAGCTGCACAAACGGAAGACTCGAAGATTTAAGAATAGCGGCCAAAATTTTAAAAGGCAAAAAAATTGCAAAAAAAACCAGAATGATAATAACTCCTGCAACTACCAAAATAGCTCTTCAAGCACAAAAAGAAGGTTTAACACAAATTTTTAGTGAAGCTGGTGCGGTTTTTAGCAATCCAACCTGTGGTGCATGCTTGGGCGGATATATGGGAATTTTAGGAGAAAAAGAAAAATGCGTTTCCACAACCAATAGAAACTTCGTAGGAAGAATGGGAGATAGAACAAGCGAAATTTATTTGGCAAATGCAGCAGTAGCAGCAGCAAGTGCTATTGCTGGAAAAATAATAGATCCGAGAGACTTATAGCACAATGGAAAGTGAATCGAAATATAAAGATATTGCCTGCATTATATTTGCAGGAGGAAAAAGTTCGAGGATGGGAGAAGATAAAACTCTTCTTCCTTTTAAAAATTTTGATAGCTTGACTCAATATCAATATCAAAAATTTGCCCCATATTTTGACAATATTTACATAAGCACAAAGGAAAAAAATAAATTTAATTTCAATGCTAATTTTGTAGAAGATTTAAAATTTTATAACAAAGAAAACAATGAATTGATTTATTCCCCAGCAATTGCAATGTATAGTGTATTTAAAAAATTAGAATCACAACAAATATTTGCCATAAGTGTTGATACTCCATTTTTTAATATTGAACATTTTCAAAAACTATACAGTGAAAACACTCCCTCCACAGATATCATTATATCTAAAAATAAAATGGATTTACATCCACTTTGTTCCATATACAAACAAAGTTGTCAGGAGGAACTTCTTAAAATGATTGAGCAAGATGTGCATAAACTTAGAATTTTAACAAAAAATCTTAATACAAAATATGTTGATTTTGATGATGATAAAGCTTTTTTAAATTTAAACAATAAAAATGATTATGAAAAGGCAATAAAATTATGATTAGACATATAGTTTTTTTCAAATTAATAGACAATTCTCTTGAAAATAAAAAAAGATTACAAAAGATAATACTTTCTCTTGAAAAGAAAATAAATGTTATTAAATTTTATCAAGTTGGAATGAACTTCTCACTTGAAGACAGGGCATATGATATAGCATTGGTAAGCGACTTTATGAGACCACTGCACAGAAAATGATCTCAAAAGCTATGCTTTGCATCCTGAACATTTAAAAATAATATCATCATTAAAAGCAGAAGGAGTAACAACCAAAGTCGTAGATTTTAGTTTTTAATACTTTCGTTGATCCATTTAAGAAATTTTGTGACTAATTTTTCAATTGCTTCATTTAATGCTTCAACTCCGCCAATTGCATTATTTGTTTTACATTTTACAATTTCTTGAAATATTTTTTGATTTTTTACTTTTCCATTTTTATCTTTAAGGTAAAATAATATTTTTACCTTCGCATAACTTTTTGATTTAATAAAATTTTGCGAAAAATCCAAAATTTCACTTCCTAGTATATAGTTTGCTTGTGTACTAACTCCTTGAGGATATACAAATCTACATATTTGGTTTTTTTGCAAAGATAATAAAATTATTTTATATAACATTTGATTTGGTGTTTCATACCATTTACTAAAGCAATAAGCATTTTTTTCTAACCCTTTTTCATAAATAATATTTTTGCTAAAAAATTCATTACTGCTTTGAGGAAATTTTATTATTATGCTTTGACAATTTTTTGTTTTCATGATATCTTTATTGATACTTACTGTATTATCAATAGTATATTTTTTTATTGGTGGTAAATTTCTTATAGCACACCCCGATAAAAGCAATATTATACATATATATATAATTTTTTTCATTTATTTTTCTCCTGGTCCAAGATTTAATTTTTGTTTTTTATATAATAGATCACTTGGTGAATTTTTTAATTCTTCAATCGCCTCTTCTCCTGTTTGCAAAAATAACCTCAGCTTTCTTAAAGATTGATTTAATTGATTAATAGGCGAAGATAGAATATCTTTTAAGTTATAATTTCCATTTTGCACACTTTTTGCTATGAGATTTGACATATTTTTAAATGCATCCGCTGAAGAAGATACTTTCAAAGAGGTTTGAGACATTTTTTTACTTAATACTAAAATGTTATTTTCAATTTTTACAAAATTTTTTATAGCTTTAGAAATATCTTGATTTGAGTTTTTTATATTAGCTGTAATTTTTTTACTATTTTCTATAGTTTTATTAATATTTTTTATAGTTTTATTGGTTAATAATTTATTTATTTTGCTAAAAGTCAAAGACATTTTTGCCATAATATCGCTTAAGGTTGTATCAAGCTTCTCATAAATAGAAGCTTTTGATTTAATAACTGGCATATAATTTGCTGTTGGTTTTAATAAAGGTGCATTTTGTTTACCTCCTGTTAATTCTATATAAGCAAGTCCTGTAAGTCCAAAATATTTTAGTTGAGCCGACATTCCTTTTGTTATTGGCGTTCCTTTTTTAATTTTAAGTATTATAGCTATCTCTTTTGAATTTTTAGGATTTATGTATATTTTATCTACTGAACCTACATCCAATCCCATATATTTAACAGATGCATTTAAACTCAATCCAGAAACAGAATCTTTAAAATATACAATATATCGATCGTATTCTCCTGCAAAACCATATTTACCAAGCCAATAAGCAAAAATAATAATTCCAGCACTTAGTGTTAAAACAAAAATTCCAACAATCGCATAATGTGGCTTGCTATCCATTTTTTCTCCTTTTTCTTCCTCTTTTACCTTTAAAAAATTTTTCTACAAGAGGATCGTCCATTTTTAAAACTTCGCCCAAAGATCCTTCTGCCACAATCTTTCCTTCTCCCAAAAGTGCAAATCTATCGACTATGTTCCAAACACTATCTAAATCATGAGTTACCATAACCACACTAACACCAAGAGTATCTCTAAGATTTACCAACATTTCATCAAAAGCATTAGCTCCTATAGGATCTAGCCCACTAGTTGGCTCGTCCAAAAATAAAATTTCAGGATCCATTACCAATGCTCTCGCGAGAGAAACTCTTTTTATCATTCCTCCACTTAATTCACTCGGATAAAGAGATAAAACATCATTTTCCAACCCTACAAGCTCTAATTTTAGTTTAACCACATCTTCTATGGTTTGTTTCGTCAAAGATGTATATTCTTTTAACAATATACCTATATTTTCCTTTACAGTTAATGATGAAAAAAGTGCTCCACTTTGAAACAAAACTCCCCAATTTCGTTTTAAATACTCTTCATCTTTTTGAGTCAATTCTACAACATTTTTATCTAGAACTTTTATATATCCACTATTTGGTTTAAGTAGCATAACCATTTCATTTAAAAGTGTAGATTTCCCTGAACCACTACCACCGAGCAATCCATATATATCTCCCTTATTTACAGTTAAGCTTACTCCATTATGAACAATTTTAGAACCAAATTTTGTAACAACATTTTTTACCTCAACAATTTTTGTTTTCAAATTAAACCCCAAGTTTTGTGAGAATGACTGAAAAAAGTGCATCACAGGCAATAACCAAAAATATTGAATTAACAACACTCATGGTAGTATATTTTCCAATACTTTCAGTATTATTTGATACTTGGAATCCTCTAAAACATCCAACAGAAGCTATTAAAATTGCAAATACGGGTCCTTTTATAAGACCTATCCATAATTGTTTAGTTTGCAAAACAATATGCAATCTTTTAATAAATTCTACATATGATATATCCATTTGAAATTTTGATACAACCATTCCTCCAAAAATTCCAACCATATCTGCAAAAAATATCATTAAAGGCATAGCAATCATTAAAGCTATTATTCTTGGCAAAACTAAAAATTCAAAAAGATTAAATCCCATAGTTTTCATGGCATCCAATTCTCTTGTTATTTTCATGGCTCCTATTTGGGCAGTATATGAAGATCCGCTTCTACCAGCAACAACAATAGCCGTTATTAAAGGGGATAATTCTCTTGTAATAGAAATACTAATCATATCCACTATAAAAATATTTGCTCCAAATTTCTGGAGTTGAACTGCACTCTGATATGCTACAACCACTCCTACCAAAAAAGATGTTAGCAATACAATAGGTAATGCTCTAACTCCAGCATTTTCTATACTTTTTATGATATATGTCCATCTAATTTTAGAAGGATGCAGTAAATAATCAACAAAAGATGTGCTACTTTTTCCTACAAACAAAAGAAAAAACCAAAAATCTTTTAAAAAATCAATTGTATATTTTCCACTTTCTTCTAGCAAATTCTTAGGATATTTTGTAGTTTTTATTGTTTTTTTATTTTCTGTAGCTTTTTTTGCCTGTAAAACCAACTCTTTTTGCAAATTATTTTTATATTCTATTTTTAATTCTATATGATTGTCACAATAGCGAACAATCTCATAAAACAGAACTATTCCTATGGTATCAAAATTATTGATATCTTTTAAATCAAATGAGATAAAGTTATATTTATTTAACCTTTTTTTCAATAAAAATATATCTTTTTCGATTAAATTAGAATTTAATTTGTTCCAATCTCCTTTACAAACAATATTTAATCTGTTTTTATTTTCATTTATAGTAAAATATTCCATAATATTTATTATATCAAAATCAACATTAAGGTATTGCATGAAATTAACACACTTAGACGAAAATGATAGACCAAAAATGGTCGATGTGTCTCCAAAAAATGATACATTTCGTATTGCCAAAGCCAGCGGAACGATCCAAATGAGCAGAAAAGCTTATGAAATGATTATTCAAAACAAAACAAAAAAAGGACCTGTTCTCCAAACAGCAGTAATTGCTGCTATCATGGGAGCAAAACAAACAAGTTCTCTTATTCCCATGTGCCATCCTCTTATGATAACTTCGATAAATTGTGATATAGAAGAGTTGAATGATTTACCCGGTTTTAAAATAAGTGTTACTTCTAAGCTTACTGGAAAAACAGGAATTGAAATGGAAGCTTTAATGGGTGTTAGCATCGGTCTTTTAACTATATATGATATGGCAAAAGCGATTGACAAATCTATGGTTATTGGAAATATTTTTTTAGAAGAAAAAAATGGAGGAAAAAGTGGACACTTCATTAGAAAATCTTAACAAAGAGTTGGGCCTTAAATATCCTTGCACATGGGAATATAAACTCATTACAGATTCGAAAGATGAATTAAAAAAATCTATTTTAGAACTTTTAGGAGATAGAAATTATAAGCTTGTTTTTTCAAAAAAAAGCAAAAATGGAAAATATGACAGTTATATTCTTTCTCTTTTGGTGTTCAACGATACAGATAGATTAAATATATATGAAAGTCTTAAAAAAGATAAGAATATTAAAATAATTATATAAAGGTTAAAAATGATAAATATAAAAGAAGAATTCACAAAAGAAATTAGAAATATTAAAAATTTAAATGAAATAGAGGAAAAAATTAAAAACATTAGTTATACTTTAACTAAAGAAAAACTTTTAAAATTAAAAAATAGAGAAACAATAGACCAAAGAGTTATCGAACTTTTAAAAATTTATTTAAAAGTTATAAAAGATGAAAATATTGAAAATATAAATACAATTTCTTCTGTAATAAATGGGATTATAAAGGCGATTTCTGAAGAAAAAGAAACACTTATATATAAAAAAATATCTCAACTTAGTGTAATAGAAAGAGAAATAGAAGAAGAGAAAAATGAATTAAAAAAAATAGTTGAAAATACTTATAATAATATTGAAAATATCTCTGATATTCTTGAACAAAAATCAAACAAATATTTAACAAGTGCTATAAATAATACTAAATTAAAAGATGTGGTATTGCTTGGAATATTAAAAGAAACTACTGAAGAAGCAATATTAACAACAATAGAAAATAAAAAAAACATAGAAGAAATAGTTAAACAAATTGTTAAAAACATTGTATATAATGCAATTAATGAAGATAATTTTAGCAAAACTAAAATACTTTATATTTCTAAAACAGTTTTAAATGTCGCTATTTCAATATCAGACGAAAATATAGCAGAAGCAAAAGAGATATTAAAAGGAACTGCTTATGGAATCAAAGAAGCAACAATAGAAGCTATCAATAATTTTAATAAAAATATTGAATTTTTACCGGACGAAATTAAAAGCAAAAAAGAGGAAGAAATATTTTTTGAGGGATTAAATATATTTGATATTAATGAAGAATATATGGATTTATTAAAAAATTGTGCTCATAATTCCAAAGGTGTATCAAAAAATATTTTAAATGATATAATTTTAGATTTGAGTGGATCTGTGAGTAAAATAATTAAAATCACTCAAAATACAAAAAACAATATTCTAAAAAAAATAGAAAAATTAAAAGATAGCCCAAAAACAAATGAATTAAAAACAAAAATTTCACAAAAATTTTCAGACTTAAAAATAGAAAAGAAATTTAAAAATATACATAAAGAAGACTTAGAAGCAATTGCAAAAGAATCTAAAAAATTGGGATTAAAAGCTTGGGAAAGTGCAAAAAATGCTTTAGAAAATGCTGTAAATAAAAAAGATAAATAATATGATTAGATAATTATTATTAACGATAATTAATTTTTTATTTTATTGATATAATATAATTATTATTATATTATATATGAAATTTATAATTAATGGATTGACATGAAAGATTATGGAGCCTTGCTAAAAAAATATCATTTAAAAGCAACACCGCAAAGAATATATATGATAAATGAAATTGAGAAAAAAGGGCATATAAACATTGATGATTTGTATGAATCTTTAAAAAAAAGTTTTCCATATATTTCTTTAGCTACTGTATATAAAAATATTAATGCTATGGTAGAAAATGGTTTTTTAAGCGAAGTAAAAATACCAAAAATGAAAACTAAATATGAATTAACAAAAAATGAACATGCGCATCTTATTTGCACAAAATGCGGTGCATTAGAAGATATTTTTATTGATACACAATGTATAAAAGATGATATTATACAAAAAAGTGGATATACTATAGAAAAAACTTTGATTAAAATTGAAGGAATATGCCCTAAATGTCGGTAGCATTCAGCAATCTGTATCAGCACCGAATAATTCCTAAAATTATGAGACCTGTGCAGTGGTCTCATTATATCATAAATTTAATACCTTATCTAACCTTCCCTCAAAATATATAGTTAGCTAAGAGATGGTTAGACTACAATTTTTAATAGGCTTTGATAAACTTCTTTAAGTGAGAGTATTTTTTTCAATCTCATCTGTCATAGTTGTTTATTTTTCTTAACTATTTTAGATTCAAAACTACCGTTTCTATCTCTTGGGATATCTCCATCTTTATCGTCGATATTTTTACCATCTTTTATCTTGAGCAAATTGCTCAACATCTGCTTCTACTTTCATGTGTCTTTCCTTGGATATTCGTTGTTTTATCCGATTGGCACAGAATTTTGAACAGTCCCAAGATTTACATTATGCCAAGAAGTAACTCTTTGATTCTTGGCACTAATTTTTGTAATTGAATTATGATATTCCAGCTTCTTTTATGGCTTCGCTTTGATAATAAGTTATAATAGGGTCGATTATTTCATCGAAAAGACCACCTTGCATGATGGCATCTAGGCGGTATAGTGTGAGGTTTATTCTGTGGTCGGTGATTCTATTTTGCGGATAATTGTAAGTCCTTATTCTTCCGCTTCTATCACCTGTCCCTACTTGAGTTTTTCTTATGTCAGCATTTTCTTTTGCAATTTCATGCATTTCAAGTTCATACAATCTGGCTTTTAAAACTTTCATCGCTTTATCTTTATTTTTATGCTGAGATTTTTGGTCTTGATTTGTTACTACAAGTCCTGTTGGTAAATGAGTTATTCTAACGGCACTATCGGTTGTATTGACACATTGTCCTCCACATCCACTGGCTCTCATGACATCTATTTTTAAGTCATTCGGATTTATATCAATCTCTACATCATCAACTTCAGGCATTATAGCAACTGTGATAGCAGAAGTATGAACTCTACCTTGAGATTCGGTTTGAGGGACTCTTTGAACTCTGTGAGTTCCTCCTTCATATTTTAAACGACTATAAGCACCTTTACCTTTAAGAAGAATGATTATTTCTTTAAAACCACCAGCACTACCTTCGCTACTAGAAATGATTTCTGTATTCCATTGTTTAAGTTCAGCATATCTAAGATATGCTTTAAATAAATCCTCTACAAAAAGAGCAGCTTCATCTCCACCAGTCCCAGCTCTTAATTCTATATAAACATTTCTATCATCATTTGGGTCTTTTGGAAGAAGGAGCAATTTAATTTCATCTTCAAGTTCAGTTTTTTTAGATTCTAGTGTTTTTAATTCTTCTTTTGCGAGTTCTCCCAATTCACTATCTTCTAAAAGTTCTTTATTTTCATCAATACTGTTGCATATTTGTATATATTCTTCTGCTTTCTCTTTAATAGGAATCAAATCTGACTGCTCTTTCGATAAAGCAGTCATTTTTTTTATATCATTTGTTACTTCTTGAGAGCTTAGTAATTTAGTTATTTCATTATATCTATCAAGAAAAGGGGATAACTTTTCTTTTAACATTAATTATATTCTACTTTTATGCTGCATTTAAAGAATTAACTAAACCATGCAATCTGCTAACTTTTCTAGCAGCTGTATTTTTCTTTAGAATTCCTTTGCTTACATATTTATGTAAACTTTTATTAGCTTTTTTGAAAGCTTCTGCAGCAGCTTCTGTATTTCCACTTTTAACAGCACTTTCAACAGCTTTAGTTATATTTTTTATTCTTGTTTTATAAAATCTATTTCTTTCTGTTCTTTTTTTTGTTTGTCTGATTCTTTTTTCAGCAGACTTGTGATTTGCCATAGTTTTACCTTTTGTAAAAAATTTTAAGCCTATATTATATAAAAAATCATTTTAAATACTGCTTAAAATATTATTATTTTTATATTGCCTCTTCATTTTTTTCGTTTGTCCTGATTCTGATAACTTTTTCTATATTGGTTATAAATATTTTTCCATCACCAATTTTACCTGTTTTGGCTGATTGAATAATTGCATCAACTGCTTTTTCCAAATCTTCTTTTTTAACTACTATTTCTATTTTAATTTTCGGCAAGAAATCCACAACATATTCAGCACCTCTGTAAAGCTCACTATGACCTTGTTGCCTACCATAACCTTTTACTTCACTAACAGTCATTCCGCTTACTTCAACTTCTCTCAATGCATCTTTGACATCTTCAAGTTTATAAGGCTTTATAATTGCTTCTATTTTTTTCATATATTGGCTCCTGCTGTCTAATAATTTTTATATTTTACAATATTAAATATTTATTCTTTATAAATTTTATTAATTTTTTGTCGATTATAGAGTATAATGAGGTTTAATTAATATATAAGGACTTGTATTGTTTAATGGAACAAATATACTTATAACTGGTGGAACAGGAAGTTTTGGCAAAAAATATACTCAAATTTTACTTCAAAAATACAAACCAAACAAAATTATTATATATAGTCGTGATGAATTAAAGCAGTATGAAATGGCTCAAATTTTTAACGACAAATGCATGAGATATTTTATCGGTGATGTGAGAGATTTGAACAGGCTTGAAAAAGCTATGGATGGAGTTGATTATGTTATTCATGCGGCAGCACTAAAACATGTTCCCATAGCAGAATACAATCCAATGGAGTGCATAAAAACCAATGTCATGGGAGCAGAAAATGTAATAAATGCTTCTATAAAAAATCATGTTAAAAAAGTTATAGCTCTCTCTACTGATAAAGCAGCCAATCCTATCAACCTTTACGGTGCAACTAAATTGGCTTCAGATAAACTTTTTGTGGCAGCTAATAATATAAGAGGATCACAAGATACTTTTTTTTCTGTCGTTAGGTATGGAAATGTTGTAGGAAGTAGAGGTAGCGTTATTCCATTTTTTCAAAAATTAGTCAAAGAAGGCAAAAAAGAGATACCCATAACAGATCCTCATATGACAAGATTTTGGATAACTTTGAAAAATGGTGTTTTATTTGTTCTTAAAAATTTTGAAAGAATGCAAGGCGGTGAAACATTTATTCCCAAGATTCCCTCTATGAAGATGACTGATTTGGCTGAAGCAATAGCACCAAATATACCTCAAAAGATAGTTGGAATAAGACCAGGAGAAAAACTTCATGAAATAATGGTGCCAAAAGATGACAGTAGATTGACTTTGGAGTTTGATGAGTATTATGTCATAAAACCTAGCATCACTTTTACCAAAGGAAATGTTGATTATAAGAAAAATCAACTTGGCGAAATAGGTAAAAATGTTGAAATTGGTTTCGAATACAGTTCGGACAAAAATCATATATGGCTTAATAAGGAAAAATTATTAAAAATGATAGAAGAGCAATGATACCATATTCTACTCAATTTATAGAACAAGATGACATAGATGCTGTTATAAAGGTCTTGAAAAGTCCATATTTAACTCAAGGCGAAAATGTAAAAAAACTTGAAGAAGAGATATGCAGATATTTGGAAATTAAAAATGCAATAGTTTTTAACTCTGCAACTTCGGCACTCTTTGCTTTATATAACTCTTTGGGTATAAAAAAAGATGATGAAGTGATAACAACTCCTATTACTTTTGCGGCAACTTCAAATATGTTTGTAACTCTTGGAGCAAAGCCTGTATGGTGTGATATAAAAAATGATGGCAATATAAATGAAAAACTTATAGAAGAACTGATAACTCCTAAAACAAAAGCTATAGTTGCGGTGGATTTTGGAGGTAAGCCAGTGGAACATATAAAGATAAAAGAGATTGCAAGAAAATATAATTTATTATATATAGATGATGCTTCTCATGCTTTTGGAAGTGAAATTGATGGACAAAAAATAGGCACTTTTGCTGAAGTTAGTGTGTTTAGTTTTCATGCGATAAAGCCTTTTACAACAGGTGAAGGCGGATGTATAGTAAGTGATAATGATGAATTGATAGAGAAATTAAGACTTTTTAGGTCTCACGGAATGGTAAAAGAAAAACTGTGGAGTTCGGATATGATTCAAATGGGATATAATTTTCGTCTGACAGAGTTTCAAGCTGCTCTTGGGCTTTCTCAAATAAAAAAAGTAGATAGATTTATAAATAAAAGAAATGAAATAGCAAATTATTATGACGAAAGATTTGAAAACAATAAACTTTTTTACACTCAAAAAATAGAAAAAAATCAAAAAAGCTCAAGACATTTGTATCCCATTATTTTAACTCATGCACTCTATGATGCGAAAGAAGATATATTTGCAAAGTTACAAAAAAAAGGATTAGGAGTTCAAGTGCATTATAAACCTATATATCAAAACAGTTTTTATAAAAAAAATTTTGGAAGAACAAATTTAAATACAGCAGATGAATTTTATAAAAGTGAGATAAGTATTCCTTGTCATCAAAAGATGAGCTTGAGTGATGCAAAGTTTGTTGCAGATACATTTTTAGATATTTTAAAAGAGCATGAAAGGCATTATTTATGAATATAGCTATAATCCCTGCTCGAGGCGGAAGCAAAAGAATACCGAAAAAAAACATAAAAGAGTTTTGTGGCAAACCACTTATAGCATACTCTATTGAGGCTGCATTAAAATCAGGACTTTTT
>JALUBK010000067.1 GCA_027044945.1 Campylobacterales bacterium | reverse complement strand
GAAAAAGTAGTATTTGAAAATAATTTTATAAATTGCACTGTATCTATCGGCATAATTATGAGCAATAAAAAAGAAAATATAGAAAAACTTATACAAAAAGCTGATAATGCCCTTTATAAAGCTAAAAATAATGGTAGAAATAGAATAGAAATATATTAAGGGGCTATAAAACTAACCCCTTTTTTTTTATATCTTATTTACTTAAAGCGATTTTGGCATATTTTTCGCCTACTTCAAAAGCTTTTTTATTCAATTCTACAAATTTTGGAGGAACTTTTTCTATCATCGTATTAAAAACAAAATCCCTATCCATTATTTTTGTCATTTCCATAGTAATACCCAATGCAACAACTGATTGAGTAACGACATTACCAACTTCTTCTTTTGCTATTGTGATAAGAGGTATTTCATATATTTTCCATTTTTTTCTATCTTCATCAGCAGGATGGACGAGTTTTGGATCTATAACAATAATACCACCCTCTTTCACACCATTTTTAAAAGCATCATAGCTTATTTGAGCAACAGAAAGCATAAACTCTATCTCACCCTCATTTGCATAAGGATAAAGTATCTCTTTATCATCAAGTAAAATATCAACTTTAGTAGCACCACCTCTTACTTGTGAAGTATATGTTGCAGCTTTTACACCATATCCCCCTTCTTTTATTTTTGCAGCAGCCAAAATTTCTCCAGCAAGAAGAACACCTTGACCACCAACACCCGTAAATCTTAATTGATGTCTCATTTATTCTCCTTATAATTTAACTTTTGAATTTGTTTTAGCAGCTTCAATAACTTTATCATAAAGCTCACAATACTCAGGTTGTTCAACATTTTTCAAAATTCCTGTTGGAAATTTATCTTTTTGTTCCTCTTCGCTCAATGCATCAAATTTTCTTTTTGGAATACTTATACTATCTATCCAATTAAGACATTGGGCAGCTTCTCCCATTTTATTTTTTCTACCAAGATTTATATGGCAATTTGAAAAAATATCAAAGAAAGAATAACCTTTATGCTTAAATCCTTCAACAAAAACTTTTTCAAGTTTTTTAGGACTCAATACACTTTCTCTAGCTACAAAACTAGCACCTGCTCCCTCAGCTAATTTACATGCATCAAAATGAGGATCTACATTTCCATATTGCATTGTAACTGTCCACATTCCTTGAGGAGTTGTAGGACTTGTTTGTGAATTTGTTAAACCATAAATAAAATTATTTATAACTATATGATTTAAGTCTATATTTCTTCTGCATCCATGAATTGTATGGTTTCCACCTATTGCCAAACCATCACCATCACCTGTTACAACTACAACATGTTTATCAGGGTTTGCCAATTTTATTCCAGTGGCATAAGCAATAGCTCTACCATGAGTTGTATGAACTGTATTACAATCAACATAAGAACTTAATCTTCCACTACATCCAATACCAGAAACTATACAAACATCATCCATATCCCAACCAAGTTTATCTATAGCTCTGATAATCGCTTTTAAAATAACACCATCACCACATCCCCAACACCAAAGTGTTGGCATTTTATCCGTTCTTAAATATTTATCATAATTAAAAGCCATTAGAACATCTCCTTAACTTTTTCTACCATTTCACTTGGTGCAATAGGTCTTCCGTTTGCTTTATGAAGAGTTGTAAAATCATCTCTTTTCATTACTCTTTGTATCTCTTCAAGATATTGACCCATATTTAACTCTGTTACAAAAATTTTATCAAACTTTTCACCTATCTCTTTTAGCTTTTTCGCTGGACTAGGCCAGATAGTAATAGGTCTAAAAAGTCCGGCTTTTATACCCTCTTCTCTTAGTTTTTCAACTGCCTCTTTTGCACCTCTACTGATACTTCCATAAGCTATCATACAAACTTCTGCATCATCGAGTTTATACTCTTCGTAAGATACGATATCATCAGTATTATTATTTATTTTACCCATTAGTCTTTCTATATTAAATTCACACTGTTTGCCATCTTCAGTTGGAAAACCAGTAGGTCCATGATGGAGACCCGTGATATGATATCTATAACCTTTAAAAAAAGGATTTAAAACTGCGGGCTTATCCATTTCAACACCATAAGGAAGATAATCTTTAGGATTTTCTGTAAACTCTTCTCTTTTTACTATATCAAGCTCTTCAACATCAGGCAATATTGCTTTTCCTTGCATATGTCCTAGTGTTTCATCTAAAAGTAAAAATACCGGAGTCATATACTTTTCAGCCAGATTAAATGCTCTAACTGTTTCAGTATAAGCCTCTTCTAAACTTCCCGGACATAAAGCAATACTTGCAAAATCACCGTGACTTGGATATTTTGCCTGACCTATATCAGCTTGAGAAACTCTTGTAGGAAGACCAGTGCTAGGACCTCCTCTCATAACATTAACTATTACTAAAGGAATTTCAGCTATAAAAGCCAAACCTATTTGCTCAGACTTAAGGCTGATTCCGGGACCACTTGTAGCAGTCATAGCTTTTGTGCCACTCATAGAAGCTCCAAGAGCAACTGAAATACCCCCTATCTCATCTTCCATTTGTATAAATTTACCGCCGACTCTTGGCAATAATACACTACAATCATGGGCTATTTCACTCGAAGGAGTCAAAGGATAGCCACCAAAAAATCTACATCCACACTCAACAGCTGCCTGAGCTGCTAGTTTATTACCAGTCGAAATAACTTCTCTTGCCATCAATACTCCTTAAGCACTCAATTTCATATAATGATTTTTCTTTATAGCTTCTGCTCTTTGTTTTGCTTCAGGAGTTAGTTTTGCAAACTTATACTCTCCTCTTTCAGCAACAAAGATAGCAAAATCAGGACAATGTAATTCACAATCTCTACAACCTATACAACTTTCAGGATCTTCAACTGAAATAGTTGCTCCAAGTATTGTTGTATCAGCCAGGACCATTGCTAAGACACCAGCCGGACACATTTCTACACAAATATCACAAGCTTTACATCTACTTGTATCAACCCATACCGGAGTATTTTCCGGTGCTTTCATGCTACTCATATTTTCTCCTTATTTTACTTACTTCCCATTACTTCTGTTACAGCTTTGCCTATCTCAGCAGGACTAACTACAACTTTTACTCCAACAGACTCAAGTGCCTCCATTTTTTCTTTCGCAGTTCCACTTCCTCCGCTAACTATTGCTCCAGCATGTCCCATTCTTTTACCTTTTGGAGCAGTTTGACCAGCAATAAAAGCAACAACTGGTTTAGAAATATTATCTTTTATGTATTTAGCTGCTTGTATTTCAAGATCTCCGCCAATTTCACCTATCATAACAATAGCTTTAGTTTCAGGATCATTTTCAAACATAGGTAAAAGCTGTAAATAACTAAGCCCTATAATAGGATCGCCACCAATTCCTACTGCAGTTGTGATACCATGACCTTCTTGACATATTTGATTGGCTGCTTCATAAGTTAAAGTTCCACTTTTTGATATAAGCCCTACATAACCTTTTTTAAATATCATACCCGGCATAATGCCTATCTTGCATTCATCAGCAGTCATAATTCCAGGACAATTTGGTCCTATTGTTTTCATGCCATTTTTGAGTGCATAAGCTTTTGCTTTCATCATGTCTTGCACTGGAGCACCTTCTGTTATAACAACTGCCAACTTTATACCACCGTCAGCTGCTTCCATAACAGCATCTCCCACAAAAGCCGGTGGAACAAAAATCATAGAAACAGTAGCACCAGTATTTTTTACCGCCTCTTTAACTGTATTAAAAACAGGTTTTCCCAAATGCTCTTGTCCACCTTTTCCAGGAGTTACACCACCAACTATTTTAGTGCCATATTCCAAACACTGTTTCGAATGAAAACTACCTTCTTTACCTGTAAAACCTTGAACTATAACTTTTGTATCTTTATTTACTAATATACTCATATTGACTCTCCTTTAGCTACTGCAACAGCTTTTTTTGCACCATCAAGCAAATCTGTAGCATTAATGATATTGTCTATATTTGAATTTTTCAAAATTTCTGCAGCTTCTGGAGCATTCGTGCCATCCAATCGGACAACAATAGGAACATTTACTTTTACCTTTTTTGTTGCTTCTATAATACCATTTGCAATCCTGTCGCATCTAACAATTCCGCCAAAAATATTAACAAATATTGATTTAACATTAGGATCACTTAAAATAATTTCAAATCCTTTTGCAACTGTTTCAGGATTGGCAGAGCCACCTACATCTAAAAAGTTAGCTGGAGTTCCACCTACATAGTTTATAGTATCCATAGTTCCCATAGCAAGTCCGGCACCATTAACCATACATCCCACATTTCCATCAAGTTTAATATAACTTAAACCATATTTCTTTGCTTCTGTTTCAGTTGGAACTTCTTCGCTTAAATCTCTCATAGCTTCAATATCAGGATGTCTGTAAAGTGCATTATCATCAAATCCAACTTTTGCATCAAGTGCCAAGAAATTACCCTCACCTGTTCTAACAAGAGGATTTATTTCTATCAATTCAACATCATTATCTATATATACTTTATATAAAATTGAAGCAAATTTTATAAATTTTCCTATTTGCTCTTTTGGAAGACCAAGTCCGAAAGCAAGCTCTCTTCCATGAAATCCTTGAAATCCGATACTTGGATCAATAGCAACTTTTATAATTTTTTCTGGAGTTTCAGCTGCAACTTTTTCTATTTCCATACCACCTTCGGTGCTTGCCATCATAACAGGCATCTCTTTGGCACGGTCCAGTACCATACCAAGATAAAATTCACTTTCTATATTTGCACCCTCTTCTATGTAAACTTTTTGAACAAGTTTACCTTCTGGTCCTGTTTGATGTGTAACAAGCGTCATGCCAAGAATTTCATTGGCAAGTTTTCGAACTTCATCTAAACTTTTTGCAAGTTTAACTCCACCGCCCAAACCTCTGCCACCTGCATGAATTTGAGCTTTTACAACCCATATATTTCCACCTAATTCTTTTGCATTTTCTACAGCTTCGTCAGAAGAAAAGGCAACTTTTCCTTTTGGAACAGGAACACCATATTTTCTAAAAATCTCTTTTGCTTGATATTCGTGTATATTCAATATTTCTCCTTTTCTAGTTTACTTCATATTCGGCTCTGCCAATACTATATAAATCATTTCCATAAACATCGTTAATAACAGTTACAGGAAAATCTTCAACTTCAATTTCTCTAATAGCTTCAGGACCAAGCTCTGGATATGCTATAACTTTAGCTTTTTTTATAGTTTTTCCTATTAAAGCTCCTGCACCTCCTGTGGCACCAAAATAAACAGCTTTATATTTTTTACAAGCTTCTATTACTTCTTTATTTCTTTTTCCTTTTCCAATCATGCCTTTTTGACCATGAGAAATTAAAATTGGAGAATAAGCATCCATTCTGTAACTTGTTGTAGGTCCTGCACTTCCTATTGGATCACCAGGTTTTGGAGGAGTTGGCCCAACAAAATAAATAACACTTCCTTTCAAGTCAAAAGGTAATTTTTCTCCTGCATCAATCAAATCAACCAATCTTTTATGTGCAGCATCTCTAGCAGTAAACATTGTTCCAGTTAAATGAACTATATCACCAGCTTTTAATTGCATAACATCTTCATCACTTAATGGCATTTTTAAATAATAAGTTTTACTCATTTCCTATCCTTATAATACTATATGTGCATGTCTTGAACTATGGCACTGAACATTTACACTAACTGGCAACGAAGCAATATGACAAGGTTGTCTTTCTATATGAACAGCCATAACTGTTTTTGTTCCACCCATCCCCATGGCACCAATTCCAAGTTTATTTAACTCTTCAAGTATCTCTTGCTCAAAAGCATCAAGTTCAGGATTTTCATTTCTTGTTCCTGCATTTCTAAAAAGTGCATGTTTGCTTGAAATTGCAGCTTTTTCAAAAGTTCCACCAATTCCGACTCCAACAATAATAGGAGGACAAGGATTTGGTCCAGCATTACTAATAACCTCTTTAACAAAGTTTTTTATACCCTCTTTTCCTTGTGCTGGAGCCAAAACTGTTGCACGGCTTACATTTTCACTTCCACCGCCTTTTGCTGCATATTCAATATCCAATTTATCGCCCTCAACAATATCAAAATGAATTACTGCTGGTAAATTATATCCAATTGTATCTCTTAAATTGGCTCTTGTAAAGCAATCACAAGTAGAAGCTCTTAAATATCCCTTTTTATAGCCAAGTTCTGTTCCTTTATTGATAGCATCTCTCAAAGTTCCATCTTTTACTCTAAAGCCTTCTCCTACTTTTATAAAAAATACTGCAAGTCCAGTATCTTGACAAAGAGGTCTATCTTCTGTCCTTGCAATTTTGGCATTTTCAAGTATTTGTTTCAATACTTCTTTGCATACAGGACTTTTTTCCTCTTCATAAGTTTTTTTTAGTGCATTCATGGCATCTTCTGGTAAATTATAAGCAGTATGCACAATCATATTTTCAATACTTTTTACAATATCATCAAATTCAACTTCTCTCATTCAAAATCTCCTTTCAATCAAATTTCGAAAAAATTTTTTTTATTTAAAACATCAATTAACATTTGCACAGAATTAATACTTTTTCGAAATTGTTCTCTTTCACAGTGATTTAAACTAATTTCTATAACATTTTCTGCACCATTTTTACCGAGTGTTGTCGGCACACCATTTACAATATCATGATATCCATATTCTCCATCAAGATAAACCGCACAAGGATAAATTTGTTTTGAATCTGTCAAAATTGCTTTAATCATCAAAGCTGTAGCTTTTGCTGGAGCATAATAAGCTGAACCTGTTTTAAGATAACCAACTATTTCTGCTCCGCCTCGTTTTGTTCTTTCAACTATTTCATCAATATCTTCTGTTTTTAATAAATCAGTCAACGGAATACCTGCAACAGTAGAATATCTCTGAAGCGGAACCATATAATCCCCATGTCCACCCATGGTTGTAGCTCTTATTTGTCCAGATCCAAATCCAAGTTTTTCATATATAAAATGTGCCATCCTAGCACTATCCAAAATCCCAGCCATTCCAATCACTTGATTTTTTGGATAGTTGCCTACTTTTAGTGCAACATAAGTCATAGTATCAAGAGGATTTGAAACCATTATAACTATAGCATCAGGAGCATATTCTCTAACTTTTAATATTACTTCTTTGGTTATTTTAGCATTCGTCATAAGCAAATCATCTCTTGTCATGCCTGGCAATCTCGGACTACCTGCGGTTATAACAACTACTTCACTATTTTCAATATCTTTATAACTTTGGGCTGATTTAACTGTAGTATGGCTTCTTGCTGCTGCTGCAGCCTGACTCATATCAAGTGCTTTTCCTTTGGCTCTATCTTCTTCTCTATCCACAAGAATAAGATCATGGCAAGTTCCATGCATTGCCAAAGAATAGCCTATTGTTGCACCTACATTTCCAGCTCCTATGATAGATACTTTGCTTTGTTTTTCCAATTTTTTCCTTTAATTCTATTATTATTGTATCAAAAATTTAATTTGATATAAATTATTTTATTGCTTCTATAATCTCATTTAAAGTTTTACTAGGTCTCATGGAATCATTTGCCTTGTTATCATTAACATGATAGTAACCACCTATATCTTGTGATTTTCCTTCAATATTTAAAAGTTCTTCCATAATTTGCTTTTCATTTTCTTTTAAAGCTTTTGCAACAGAAGCAAATTTATTTGCTAATTCTTTATCCTCTTTTTGATTTGCCAAAGCTTCGCTTAAATACATGGTAAAATAATAATGACTAGCTTTATTGTCAGGTTCACCAACTTTTCTACTAGGGGATTTATCGTTTTCCAAATATGCTTCATTTGCTTTATCAAATGCTTTAACCATAACAGAAACTTTTTTATCATTTGTTTTTTGAGCTATCATTCTAAGAGATTCTCCAAGAGCCAAAAATTCACCTAAACTATCCCATCTTAAATGACCCTCTTTTAAAAATTGCTCAACATGTTTTGGAGCACTTCCACCAGCTCCTGTTTCAAAAAGTCCTCCACCTGCTAGTAAAGGCACTATACTCATCATTTTCGCACTAGTTCCAAGTTCAAGTATAGGAAACAAATCAGTCAAATAATCTCTTAAAATGTTACCAGTTACAGAAATAGTATCGAGTCCTTCTCTTGTTCTTTTTGCTGTCCATTTCATAGCCAATTCAGGAGCCATTATATAATATTCTATCTCTTTTTTATTCAAATATTCAGGTAAATACTCTATAACTTTTTTTATCATATTGCTATCATGAGCTCTATTGCTATCAAGCCAAAATACTATAGGAAGTCCAGTTAAATTACCTCTTTCATAAGCCAATCTTATCCAATCTTTTACAGCAATATCTTTGGCTTTGTAAAGTCTCCAAATATCTCCCTTTTTAACTTGATGACTCATAAGCACTTTCCCGTCACTATTTTTTACTTCCATTACTCCATCTTCTACACATGTAAAAGTATATGGATGAGAGCCATATTCTTCAGCTTTTCCAGCCATTAATCCTATATTACTAACATGTCCCATAGTTTTTACATCGAATTGTCCATTAATCTTGCAATCTTCTACAATAGCACTATAAGATGTAGCATAACATCTATCAGGAATCACTATCACACATTCTTCCAATTCTCCATTTTTGTTCCACATTTTACCGCCTTCTCTAAGAATAGGAGGTATAGAAGCATCTATGATAATATCATTTGAAGCATGAAGGTTGGTAATCAAATTAGAACTATCAACCATAGCAATATCTGGTTTTCCACTTAAAATAACAGCCTTTATATCAGCTTCAATTTGATCTTTCTTATCGCTATTTTCTATCTTTTTCAAAAGATCTCCTATTCCAAGGTCAGGATCGATTTCAAGTTTTTTAAATTCATCCTTATATTTATCAAAAATATCAGCAAAAAATACACTTACAGCATGACCAAATATAACAGGATCACTCATTTTCATCATAGTTGCTTTCAAATGAATTGACCAAAGAATCCCTTTTTCATCAGCATCTTTCACTGTTTTAGCTAAAAATTTTCTTAAAGCTTTTGCAGACATAAAACTAGAAGAAACAACTTCTTTAGCATCAACATCTAATGTATTTAAAGTTTTTCCATTTAATTCAATTGAAAGAGTTGTGGCTTTTTCAGTAATAACTGATTTTTCATTAGCATAAAAATCACCATTATCCATATAGGCAACATATGTTTTACAATCTTTTGAATATGGTTTAAGTTTATGAGGATGTTTTTGAGCATATCTTTTTACAGCTGGAGCTGCTCTTCTGTCGCTGTTTCCTTGCCTAAGAACTGGATTTACCGCACTACCTAAACATGTGGCATATTTTGCTCTGATAGCTTTTTCTTCATCACTTTCTGGATTTTCAGGAAAGTCGGGTATATTATAACCTTTTTTTTGAAGTTCAGCTACACAAGCTTTTAACTGAGGAATTGAAGCTGAAATATTTGGAAGTTTTATAACATTTGCTTCGGGTTTATTTACTAATTCTCCAAGATAAGCTAAATCATTAAAAACTCTTTTATTTTCTGGTAAAATATCATTAAAAGTAGCTATAACTCTACCAGCTAAAGATATATCCCTTTGCTCAATATCTACACCTGTGCTTTTTATAATTTTTTCTAATATTGGAAAAAGTGAATAAGTAGCAAGAAGAGGAGCTTCATCTGTTCTTGTATAAACTATTGTTTCTTTCATTTTTACATCCTTTTTTTAAAATTAAATCAATTAATATAAGTATATAATATAAAACATAAAATAATTTTAATTAAATATATTTTTATATAAAAAAAAATACAATGTAACTATTTTACACAATAAATAATTATATTTTATTTTATTGTTTCATTTTGTAACATCCTAATATTATATAAATGTTTTTTGTAACTATTT
This sequence comes from Campylobacterales bacterium, assembly GCA_027044945.1. Classification (GTDB taxonomy): domain Bacteria; phylum Campylobacterota; class Campylobacteria; order Campylobacterales; family JALSKU01; genus JALSKU01. The sequence goes on along the minus strand of JALUBK010000067.1, from coordinate 3,190 downwards.
GAAAACAATTGTTTATTATTTTTTCCTTTAACAAAATACAAATAATCATCTTTTGCAGGAAAAATAGCAGCTTTTATCGCATTTAAACTGACACTACAAACTGGATCTTTTGGCAAACCTTTAATTTTATAAGTATTATATTCTGAATCATCTTCTTTTATTCTTTTGGGGGTTATTTGCTTATGAGAATAGTATCCATATTTCAAACTTCCATCCATTTGAAGTTTCATTCCTTTTTTTAATCTATTGTGTATAACAGAAGATATTATTGGCATCTCTTTTACAGATGCTGCTTCTTTTTGAACAATAGAAGCTATAACTATATATTTAAACCATTTTTTTTTATTAAAAGTTCCAAAAATTTTATTTGATAATATTTTATGTTGATGAAGAGAACTTTTAACCAAATAAGTTATCAAATGTCTTTCGCTAATACCCATAGGAACTTCATAAGTATTTGGTAAAATAACACCATCTTTTATATTTGTCAAAGCACTATAATATTTTTCAAGTTTTGTTTGATTTAAGTTTAATTTTTTAGACAATTCTTCAAAAAAAATCTGCTTTGTTTCTCCTGGTATCAATTCAATAGAAACCAATGGTGCTTTTGAATGAGTAATTTTATATAAAAAATCTGCTTTTGAAATTTTTGTTTTTCCAATATTTATCCATCCTGATTGAGGTATTCCAAAAAATCTTATAAGATAACTGTCTATTTTGGAAACTTCAAAATTTCTTATCTCAAGATATGATATAATTTTATTAATTGAACCATTTGGAATATAAACTATTTTAGATGTTTGGATATCTTTCGACAAATAAAACAACAGGGAAATTGCAATGATTAAAATTATATCTAAAACAGTATCAAAAATATTATATTTTCTTATCTTCATTATATCTCTTATATTATTTATTTATTTGCTTTTACTTCATGGCATAACTATCAACCAACTAATCCTACCAAATGCTAATGTAAAAAAATTATACATAAAATTAGATAAAAAGTTTATTTTAAAAACTAATTATCTTAAAATAAATAAAAATTATAAAAATAATACCATAGAAAGTCAAATTGTATTTATTAAAAAATATTTAAAATATTTTAAATTATTATTTCAAGAAGTAGATATTAAAAAAATTAAATATGAAAACAATGAAATTTCATTAAGATATACAAATAAATTATTTCTTTTAAAAACTAAACAACTTTATTTTGCATCAAAAATATTTTTATCAAATAAAAATTTGATTATATTAAATATAAAAAAATTAAATTTTAAAAAATATAAAATATCTTTTACAGGCTTAATGAAATATAATTTGACAAACAAAAAAATAGATTATGATGGAACTTTTTACACTCACAATATCAATGGCAATTTAAAATTAACCCTACAAAATAATGTATTACAATATTATATATACAATACTACTTCTGATAACATATCATATTTTATGGATTTTTTAAACCAAAAAATAAAAATAAATAAAACAATATCAAATTGGATTTACAAAAATATAATTGCAAAAGATTATAATATTTTATATTTAGCTGGAAAAATAAATATAAAAACAGGAAATTATTATCCTAAAAAAATAGAAGCAGAAGTAATTGCAAAAAATGCTACAGTGCTTTTTCATCAAAATTTACCAAAAGTAAATATTAAAAAAATAACAATTATACTTAAAAACGATACACTTTCTTTTATTCTTAACAAACCAATTTACAAAAAAATAAAATTGAAAAATTCTTATGTTCAAATACACAATCTTTTAACAAAAAATTCTTATATAAATATAATTATTAAAACAAAACACAAATTAGACAATATTGTAAAAAATATTTTAAAACAGTATAAAATTTCACTTCCTATAAAACAATTAAATGGAACAACAAATACTACTCTTAAATTGCATATTCATTTTGTGCCTTATAAAATAAACATAACAGGCAATTTTGCTACTAAAAATTCTAATTTTCAAATGAATGGAATCAACTTTTTTATAAAAAATGCAAATATTGAACTTAATAATAGCATCATAAAAGTTCATAATACAAATATTTTATATAAAAAATTTTTTGATATAAACACATCCGGCAAGATTTATACTAAAAAAAATATTTATAAAGGAAAAATTTTCTTCAATAAATTACTTTTAAACTTCAATAAAAAAATATTATTAAATGGAGCAAACATAGAAAGTAATATATTTATAAATTTTACAAATAAACATATAAGATTAAATACTTTTGATGGCGATCTGTTTTTCAACAAAAACATAAATAAATTTATTTTTAACAATATAAATAAAATCTATCCTTTTTCTCCTATTTTAAAAAAATATAATTTAAAAGAAGGATCAGTAATTTTAACAACAAAAGATTTTAATATTTTTAATTTGACAATCAATACTGTTCTAAACAATCAAAATATTTTATTTTACAAGTCAAAACCTTTAAAAAATTTATCTATAAAAGCCAAAATTAGTAAAAAAAATATATTTTTTCATAACCCTTTAATAGATATAAAAATTGATAAGAACATAGAAATTAAAACAAAAGATATATCATATAATATAAAAGATGAAAACATTAGTAAAAAGATAAAAATTACAAAACCTATTATTCTCAGTGCAATAAATTCTACTATATATTTTCCAAAAAATATAACTATCAAAACAAATTCATTCTCTTTTTTTAAAACTAAAAATAAAACAATTTTTTCATCTATCTACAAAACAAATAAATTATTTTATTTTAAAGATAAAAACAGTAAAAATATTACAACAAACTTTATATCTGGGGATTATGTCAATCATTTAATAGGGCATGATTTATTTCATGGAGGCAAGTTAAAACTTAAAATTATAGGGAAAAATAATTATTTTAGAGGATATTGTGAAATATTGAACAGTTCAATAAAAAGTTCAAAAAAAAATATGCAAGATTTTAAAATAAACAAAGGAAGTTTTTATTTTGATTTAAAAAATTCTGTATTAACTTTTAAAAATATAATTTTAATCAATGACTTTTCTACTTTAAAAGGAGATGGCTATATAAATTTAAAAACACAAAAAATAAATTTAAAATTCCATATTAGTATATTAAAAACTTTGAGCAAAACTGTCAAATCAATACCATTTTTAGGATATATACTTTTAGGAAAAGATGGAAAGTTTGGCTCCA
>JALUBK010000066.1 GCA_027044945.1 Campylobacterales bacterium | reverse complement strand
TGGAATTATAATATATTTTTGATTAAGTTTCGTTGATAGGAGATATAAAATCAACAACTTCATCGAAAGACAATCTTAATCTTTTTGGCTGAATATTTATTCTATATCCAAATGGCAAAAGTAATGAAACACGAAATTCTTTTGTATTGAGCTTTAATATTTCTTCCACTTTATCTCTCTCAAATCCTTCTATAGGACAAGAATCTATATGAATTGTGGCTGCTGCTGTCATCATATTTGCAGCTGCAATATATGTTTGCCTTGCACTCCACTGGAAAATCGATTCGTCATCTTCTCCTATAACATTTTTAATATAATCTTTATATTTTATCAAATATTTTTCAACCATATCTTTTGAACCTTTTCGCCTTTTAAATCTTTTTATTGGCACACCGCTATCTGGTCTAAGTCTATTTATTGCTGCCAAGATAACAATTAAATGAGAACAAGTTGTAATTTGTGGTTGATTCCAGCAATATGGTTTTAATTCTTCTTTCAACTTTTGATTTGTTATAACTAAAAATTTCCAACCTTCCATACCAAAAGATGAAGGAGAATTTATTCCTGCATTTAAAATATATCTTAAATCATTTTCATTTATTTTTTTCTTTTCATCAAAAATTTTACATGCATGTCTAAAATTCATAGCATCTGTAAATATTTTTTTGTTATTCACAATAACCCCTTAGTCATTTTCTTAATGTTGCAATCAGTCTTTTTGGATTTAGAAACATCCCCATTGCATCATTAATATCTTTACAAATAATATCTGAAGAGATTAATGCTTCTTTAGAACATCCCTCTTCTCCTATAATTGCGATAGAAATAATGGCAGTTTTTAACATTTTTGCATCATTGTTGCCGTTTCCTACGGAAATAGTTTTATTTTTATTTAATTTTTCCACAAATAAAGCTTTTTCATTCATATGATTTTTACTTTTTAAAACAACTAATTCCAATCCAAAATCTTTAAGTTCTTCTTTTGCATTTCCAAAAGTATCAGCGGTAACAACAAATACTTTATATTTTTCACATATCTCAAAAAGCAATTTTGCAGTTTTTTGTGTTATTAAACCATCTTTTGCTAAAGTTCCATTATAATCAAATACTATATTTTCTATTTCTAAATCTTTAAAATTTGGTATTTTTAAATTCATTATATCACCACCAATGGATACTTTTCTTTTTGACAAATTTCAGCTACGATAGCACTATCTTCGTAACCATTATTTTTAAGCTCATCGAGCATTTTATCTGCATCTTTTTGACCAACAGATATAAGCAATCCTCCTGAAGTTTGAGCATCAAACAATAGTATATCATCTTTTAAATGTGTTATAAAATTAACTTTATCTTTAAGATAACTTTTATTATTATATGTTCCAGCAGGAATAATACCCATATCCGCCATTTCAAAAGATTCTTCCAAAATAGGTATATTTTTAGAATAAAATTTCATGGTAAAATTATTAGCTATCATTTCCAATGCATGACCTAAAAGTCCAAAACCTGTAACATCTGTGCATGCGTGAACATCATAATTTTTCATAATTTGCGAAGCTTTATAATTCAATTTACTTAAAACTTCAACTATTTTTTTTACTGTTTTTTCGCCAATCATATCTGCTTTTAAAGCAGTAGTCAATATTCCTGCCCCTAAAGGTTTGGTAAGAATAATTTTATCACCTATTTTTGGAGTATTATTATAATATATTTTATTTGGATTGACAAAACCAGTTACACTAAGACCAAAAAGCATTTCAGGAGTTTCTATCGTATGACCTCCTACTATTGATCCTTTACACTCTTTTATTTTATCTTCAGCCCCTCTTAAAATATCTTTTAAAACTCCTTTTGGATGATGACAACCATCAAAACCTACTATATTCATTGCAGTTTTAACTTCTCCACCCATTGCAAAAACATCACTCAAAGAATTAGCAACCGCAATTTGCCCATAATAATAAGGGTCATCTACCACTGGAGTAATAATATCAACAGTCTGCACCAATGCTATATCATTATTTATTTTATATATAGCAGCATCTTCACTACTTGTCAAATCTTTTAAAACATTTTCATCATCACAAGTCAAATCGCCAATTATTTGTGATAGCTCTCCCGGAGCCATTTTGGCTGCTCAACCTGCGGCTTTAACATATTTTGTTAATTTTGATTTATTGTCTAATTCCATTTTTATATCCTACTAGTTTTTATAAAATATTAATTTTTTTAATATAATCCTAAAAAGTCAATATTTTATCACTTGTTTGAATCCACTCGGCCAAATCGTTCATTGTAGATTTAATATTTGGAGCAAAATAAGGTTCATTTTTATAAATTCCGCATCTTGCTTGACAAGTTCCGCAAACTTTTAGCTTAACCCCATTTTTGAACATCTCTTTTAACATTTCAACCAAATCAAAATCGTAACTCTCAGGCTTTTTGTTACAATCTCTCGCCAAATCAACAGAATCATTCATTAGAAAAATTCTAATCTCTTCTCCTCTTTCAAACAGATTTTTAGCAAGTCTAAGTCCATTCCATGCGACATCACTTCCGTCATAAGGTTCGTGGTTGAATATAAACAAAATTTTCATGTTTACCTCCTTTATATTAATTCCATTCCACTTAAAGCCGCTCCAAAAGCACCCATCATCTGAGGGTGTTTAGGAACAAAAATTTCTTTTTGAAGTTTTTCTTCTATCAAATCTTTCAAAAGAATATTTTTAGCTCCTCCTCCTGTAAATACAATTCTCTCTTCTGGTTTTAAACTTTTAGCCATTGCTACTAATCTTTTTGCAATGGATTCAATAATTCCGTATCCAATATTTTCTGGTTTTTCTTTTTTTGCAATAAGAGAAATAACTTCAGATTCAGCAAAAACAGCACACATTGAAGAAATCTGCACTTTTTTATCCGCTTTTTTGCAAAATTCACCAAAATCCTCCAAAGAAATTTGAAGACGATCTGCTGCTATTTCTATAAATTTTCCTGTTCCTGCTGCACATTTGTCATTCAT
>JALUBK010000065.1 GCA_027044945.1 Campylobacterales bacterium | reverse complement strand
TTATTTCTTTAAAGAATTGGTTGTTAATACCTTCGTGCCATTTTCTTGACCTAAATACAAACTAAAACCAAAACTTGTTACATAACTTATAATAACTGCTGCCGTCATAGGAATAACAACATCAGCATGACTCATTTCAGTTATCATGACAATAGCTGCAAGAGGAGTTTTTGCTCCTGCTGAAAGAGATGCTCCCATTCCTGCTAAAGTAAACATAACAATTTCATGAGGAAATATATGTCCAAACATATTTCCCACCGCTGCTCCTATTAAAAGATTTGGAAGAATTAATCCACCAGGAATTCCAAAACCTATAGTAAAACTACTAACAAAAAGTGTAAAAATAATTATAACAATATCTATTTTTAAAGAAAAAGGGACTTGGGCTAATTTTGATATAATATTCATGTGAACTGGAGCAGAAAGAACATCTATATCATTTGTAAAATAATATAAACCAATTAAAAAAGGAATAGCAAGTAAAGTTCCAATAATAGGTCTTTTAAATGCTGAAAAAATCTTTGAAACATCAATGCTAAAATAAAATAAAAAAGTATATATATAAGTAATTAATGAGATACAAAGCCCCATAACAATAATATAAGGAATACTTTCCAAAGTCCAATACGGCTTATCTACAAGAAGTATAAAAGGATGAGTTCCTCTAAAAAATGAAAATGTTAAATAACTTATAACAGAGGCTATAATCATTGGAGCAAAAGGTCTATAATCAAAATCATATGTATTTTCAAGCTCCATAGCAAATATAGAACTCCCAAGAGGTGCTTTTAAAAGTGCTCCTGTAAAAGCACCTCCACCGATAAGTCCTAAAGAACTTTTAAATTTTTTTCCAAATCCGTAAGTTTTACCTACCCATTCGCCTAAACCAACTCCTAAAAAAAAAGATGGACCTTCTCTTCCAGCTATAAAACCTCCAGAAAGTGTAAAAACAGATACTATAAATTTTAACAAAAGTGTTGTAAATGGCAAATATTTTTTAGTTTTCAAATGCAATATGGAAAAACCGATACCAGCACCTGCTACATTTTCATCTTTTGAAACAACCAATCCCACTATAATAGAAATAATAACCGGATAAATCAATAAAAGTATTATATTAGTGCTTAGAAAATTATTTATACCAATAATCAAAACATCCATAAAAGCAGCAATAGAACCAGTTATAAAACCTATAGCTATCGCGAAAGGCATCCATCTTCCAAAAAAATGAGCAATAATAAGAATATCAAATTTAATAGTTATATTTTTATTAATACATTTTTTTATATAACTTTTATAATCTATTTTATTAATTTTATTTTTTTGATCTTTTTCTTTAGAATCACTATTTGTTTTTTGCATTTTAAAACCTTTATTATAAAACTTATACCGACAACAAATCATCTTTGTGTCAATTTCAATATAATAATATTTTATTTTTTCATAGATAAATAACTATTTAAAGCTCCTATATAAGCTTTTGTGCTTGCTTTCATCGTATCTATATTCAATCCATGCCCCATAATAGGTGTAGAACAATCATCAAATTTGACTTTAACTAAAACTTTTGCTAAGGCATCTTTTCCTTTGGTAACCGCATCTACTTTGTAATCGATAAGCTCACCTTTAATGCCACTAATTCTATCAACTGTTTTAAAAAGTGCATCAATAGTTCCATCACCAATAGCAGCATCTTGTATAATTTTATTTTTATATTTTATAGTTACAGCAGCCATTGGCAATCCATTGTCACAATCACTAAGTTGCATACTTTCCAATTTATAAATTTTTTCTATTTTTGTAATTTCACTTGTAACTAATGCTCTTATATCATCGTCAAAAATCTCTTTTTTCTTGTCTGCTAAATCTTTAAACTTGATAAATGCTTCTTCTAATTCACTATCATTCAAACTATATCCAAGTTCGAAAACTCTATTTTTAAAAGCATGACGACCTGAATGCTTTCCAAGAACCAAAGAATTTTTATTTAGACCTATATCTTCTGCTCTCATAATTTCATAAGTTGATTTATTTTTCAAAACACCATCTTGATGAATACCACTTTCATGAGCAAAAGCATTTTTACCAACTATGGCTTTATTTGGTTGGGGAGTAATGCCTGTAATATTTGCTACAAGCTTACTTGTGGGATATATTTCTTTGGTATTTATATTTGTTTTATATTGAGCATAAGCATCATTTCTAGTTTTTAAAACCATAACGATTTCTTCAAGAGCGGCATTTCCAGCTCTTTCTCCAAGTCCATTCACGGTGCATTCTACTTGCCTTGCACCAGCTCCAATCCCAGCTAATGTATTAGCAACTGCAAGTCCCAAATCATTATGATTGTGCAAAGAAATAATTGCCCTATTGGAAATAAAATCACTTAATTCTTTAATGATTTTAAACATTTCATTTGGCAACATATATCCAACAGTATCAGGAAAATTTATAGTGGTTGCTCCCGCTTTTATAACTGCTTCAGTTATTTCTTTCATAAAACTCATTTCACTTCTACAAGCATCTTCCAAAGAAAACTCAACATCATCTGTAAAAGTTTTAGCATATTCAACTGCTTCAACTGCTTTTTTCAAAACTGCATCAGGAGTCATTTTAAGTTTATATTTCATATGAATTGGACTTGTAGCAATAAAAGTATGAATTCTTCTGTGATTTGCTTTACTGATTGCATTACCTGCTTTTTTAATATCGTTTTCTAAAGCTCTTGCCAAAGAACAAATTGTGCTTTTTTCTATAACTGCAGAAATTTTTTCTATAGCATTAAAATCACCTTCACTAGCAGCCGCAAATCCAGCTTCAATTACATCAACACCCAATTTTTGAAGTTGTAAAGCTATTTGGATTTTTTCTTCAGTATTCATGGAAGCTCCAGGACTTTGTTCCCCATCTCTTAAAGTTGTATCAAATATTTTTATAATTTGGTTTTTCATTATTATTATCCTTATGTTATTGTATGTTTTTAAAGTATATTCTGGTAAAAAAGTAAAATATGCAAAATAGACTAAAGAAGCAGAAGAGAGTTTTTTATTTCAATTTTTGGTAAAAATTTTATGGCTTTTATCGTGCCGATTATATCATTATACACAAATCATCCTTTTTTTAATAAATAATATTAAATAAAACTGCAAAATATAAAATTAATGATATCATAGCAACAATTGATAAAATACCACCAACCCATATAGCCCAATTATTATATCCACCTAATTGCTGCATAGTTTCTATTCTTTTTTCATCATCTTTTATCGCTGTTTCAATATCTTGCTTAATTTTTTGATATTTTAAATAAACAAAATAAACTCCAAAACCACCCAATAATATATTTATAAATATACCAACAAACGGTATTTTGAATGTTATAACACTAACTATAAATATCAATAAAGCAGCAAGATAAGTTTTTCTATACAACAGATAAAATATTCCACCACCAAAAGCCCACCAACTCCATACCCAAGCCATATGCTTGATTCCATTTATATTATATTTAGAAAATGCTTTTTTATACCATTGAAATACTTCAGGTTTTTGTATAAATGCCTCTAGCATTTTATTTTCATAATCTTCATTTTCCATTTAAATTCCTTATATAATACTTTTATTATACTAAATTTTATCCTTTTTTACAATTTTTTTTCTTTTAAAATAATTCTTAAACCCTCTTGTTACTCCATATAAAATGTAAAATGTAAAAAAGAAAGTTAAAAATTCAATAAAATAAAGATATGCAATAGAAAAAATAACAATCAATAAAATTAATACTTTTTTAAAATTTTCTCTTTTGAAATTAACCTTTTTAAAACTGGGAAATCTTATATTGCTTACCATAAGTATTGAAATAAATGCCATCAGCACCATAATAATCCAATAAAAACCATCTGTTGCAATATGATGTTTTATAGAAAATAAAATCCAAATACTAATAAAAATAGCTGCTGTTGGAATAGGAACACCTATAAAAACAGAGGGTTCATTTTTTGGAGCAGTTACATTAAATCTTGCAAGTCTCAAAGCTCCAAATAAAACATATAAAGCCGTAAGAAGAGAGCCTATTTTTCCAAAATGCATACCTATATAATAATAAAAGAGCATAGCTGGAGCCACACCAAATGCGATCAAATCAGCTAAAGAGTCAAATTCAGCTCCAAATTTTGATGTTGCTTTTGTTATTCTTGCTATTCGACCATCCAAACCATCAAGAAGTAACGAAAGAATAATAAAATAAACAGCTTTTTCGTATAAACCTTTTGAAGAAGCAATAATACTAAGCATTCCCACAAAAGCACTGGCCGCTGTAAAAAGATTAGGAATAATATAAACTAAATATGATTTATTTTTATTATTATTCATTTTTATTATTATCTTTTTTTCTATAATTTTTCATTAGATATTGCATTTTTTTCAGCTTGCTTAATATCGCTATCTTCTTCATATTCTCTTTTAATACCTTGTTTTTCTTCAAATTCCTTTATAATATTTCTTACAACTTCGCCTTTAATTGTCTCTTTTTCAAACAATTCCTTCACAATATTTTCTATTGCCTCTCTATAAGTAGTAAGCCTATCTACAACTATTTTATATCTTTTATCAAGCATAGTTTTAACATATTCATCAAGATTTTCAGCCATTTTTTCACTATATTCTTTGTTTGTAGCACCATGAATAAAATTATTTTGTTTTTTTTCAAGCACCATAAGACCAGCAACATCACTCATGCCATACATTCCAATCATAGCTTTTATGATATCAGTTGCTCTTTCCAAATCATTTCCGGCACCAGTTGAAATCTCTTTTATGAACACTTGTTCAGCGGCACGACCTCCTAAAAGAGTATCCACCTCAGCTATAAGTTCATGACGTTGCATAAGATATTTATTTTCCTCAGGAGTATTTAATGTATATCCAAGTGCTGCCAATCCTCTAGGAATGATAGAAACTTTTGATACTTTTTTAGCTCCTTTTGTAGTTTCAGCTATCAAAGCATGCCCACTTTCATGATAAGCAACTATCTTTTTTTCTTTTGCATTTATTCGTCTACTTTTCTTTTCAAGTCCAGCAATAGCTCGTTCAACCGCTTCAACCATATCTTTTTGTTTAACTTCTTCTTGATTGTTTCTACCAGCTAATAATGCCGCTTCATTGATAATATTGGCCAAATCAGCTCCAGCCAAACCTGCTGTCAATTTTCCTATCTCTTTAAGATTTATATCTTTAGCTAATTTTATACCTTTAATATGGACTTCTAGTATTTTAACTCTTCCTTCAAAATCAGGTTTATCCACAAGCACTTGCCTATCAAATCTTCCTGGTCTGAGTAATGCTGGGTCTAAAACTTCAGGTCTATTTGTAGCTGCAAGCACAATAACTGGGGAGTTTTCACTATCAAATCCATCCATTTCTGCCAAAAGTTGATTTAAGGTTTGTTCTCTTTCGTCATTACCACCAATTTGTCCAGCAGAAGCTCTACTTTTTCCTATGGCATCTATCTCATCTATAAAAACAATGGCTGGGGCTTCTTTTTTTGCTCCTTCAAAAAGATCTCTTACTCTACTCGCGCCTACTCCAACAAACATTTCTATAAATGACGAACCTGAAACCGAAAAAAAAGGAACATTAGCTTCACCTGCAACAGCTTTTGCCAACAATGTTTTACCTGTTCCAGGAGGCCCCACTAACAGGACACCTTTTGGAATTTTTGCACCAAGCCTAAGATATCTATCGGGATATTTCAAAAAATCAACTATTTCTTTAACTTCATCTTTTGCTTCTTCAACTCCTGCAACATCTGAAAATTTTGTATTTGGTTTTTCCGAATTTATCAATTTTTTACTACTTCCCATACCTAATATTCCGCCACCTATATTTTTTTGCATACGATTCGCTAAAAACATCCATATGCCAAAAAATATAAAAATAGGAAGTATCCAAGAAAAAAGCAATTCGCTAAACCAACTGTTTTCATTAAAAGCAGAATATGGTATTTTATTTTTTTCCAATGAAGGTATCAAAGTAGGATCGTCTCCAACTTTTTTTGCTATATAAACAATTTTTGTTCCATTTTTATTACTAATACCCTTAATAATAGTTTGACCTATTGCAACACTGCTAACCTCTTTGTTTTTTATTAAATTTTTTATCTTAGAATATCCGACATTTTTAGTTATAACTTTTTTGTTATTAAGCATTCCCTCAACAGAATTTAAACTACTGTCATTTGAATTTGCAAAACTTTTAAATATTAGTATTATTACAATTGAAAAAATTGCAAAAACCAACAAAGGATTACTATTAAAAAAATTATTATTTTTTTTATTATTCATATTTTTATCATTTTGTGCCACTTTTATCCCTTTCTTAAATAAAGTGTTACCCACTCTTTTTTTTGTATTGTTTTGATTCTTTGAAAATCAGAAAATTTAGCTAAAACATTATCTAAATATTTATCTAATATTCCTGAAAGTATTAAATTACCATTATTTTTAACACGATTTTTAAGATCATTGCTAATCATAATCAATATATCTGCAACTATATTGGCAACAACTATATCATATTTTTTTGATTTTATTCCTGCTGAACCTACCCAAATATCATTATATTTGGCATTATTTAATATAAAATTTTTCTTTGCACTTTCTATACTTATAGAATCAGTATCACAAAGTTCTACATTTGCTCCAAGTTTATTGGCAGCAATTGAAAGTATTCCACTACCGCATCCAACATCTAAAAAACTATCATCTTTTTTTACTGTTTCATTTATGATTTCAAGACAAGAACTCGTAGTTTCATGATGACCTGTTCCAAAACTAAGTGCAGGATCAATCAAAATATTTATATATTCTTTTTCATTTTTATCCCAAGTAGGGTGTATATAAAATTTTCCTACTTTTACAGGTTTTATAGATTTTTTAAATATTTCAATCCAATCTTGACTCTTTTTTTTCTCCATTTTAGATAAAATATTTATTTGCTGATTTTTCTTTTTTGATAATTTATCTTTAAAAGCTTGAATTCCCCATAATAAATCATTTAAATTATTTTCATCTCTAACAATAATCCAATCATCTTTCTCTTCAATAGCATCAACCCCCAAATCCAATATAAAATCACAAAATAAAGAATAATATTGTCCAGGAATCTTTAGAGATAATTCATAATATTCGTTTTTCATATGTTATTTTATAATACATCTTCAAGTTTTTCTTTTAAAACTTGAGGTGTAAAAGGTTTAACTATATAATTATTTACACCTGCTTTTAAAGCTGTAATAACCTCTTTTTTACCACCTTCAGTTGTAACCATAATAATAGGTAAATCTTCATATTTACTTTCGGCTCTAACTTTTTTTACAAGCTCCAATCCATTCATTTCAGGCATATTCCAATCAGTTATCAAAATATCAATATCACTGTTTTCCTGCATAAGATTCCAAGCATCTTTTCCATTTTCTGCCTCAAGAACATCTTTATGTCCTATTCTTGCAAGTGTATTTTTTATAATTCTTCTCATAGTTGAGCTATCATCTACTACTAAAAGTTTCAATTTCTTTCCTTTTTGTTGTTTTTAGAATTTGCTCTAAAAATATTAAAATTTTACTAATTTTATCTTATTTAAGTTTTAGATTAGTTTAAATGCTTTTTTTAAGTCCAAAGTTCCTTCATAAAAGGCCTTACCAACAACAACACCAGAAATTTTTCCACTATTTTTGCATTTTATAATATCATTTATATCTTTAACTCCGCCACTGGCTATTGTGTCTATTTTGCTAGCTTGAGCTATTTTTTCGCTAAAATCAATATTAACTCCACTGAGCATTCCATCTTTACTAATATCTGTGCAAATAATACCCAAAACTCCGGCTTTTGAAAACTCTTTTGCCAAAATAGTGGCATCCATATCGCTAACTTCTGCCCATCCTTCAACCGCAACTTTTCCTTCTTTTGCATCTATACCGACAATGATAGGATATTTTTTTGCCATTTTTTTTACAAAATCAGGATTTTTAAGTGCTATTGAACCTAAAATAACCCTATCAACACCCAAATCAAGATACATTTTTATAGTTTTTTCATCTCTTATTCCGCCACCAATTTCAATTTTTAGATTACAATTTTGTCTTATTTTTTTTATTTGCTCCAAATTGGCTGGTTCTCCTTTAAAGGCACCATTCAAATCTACCAAATGAACCCATTTGCTACCCAAATCTTCAAACTTTTTAGCTACTATCCAAGGCTCTTTACTATATATTTTTGCACTATCCATTAAGCCTTTGCTAAGTCTAACAGCTTTACCGTCTTTCAAATCAATAGCAGGTAAAATATCCATCATTTTTCCTTAAATATTTATAAAATTTTCTATAATTTTCAACCCATTATTATGTGATTTTTCAGGATGAGGCTGAAAACCAAAAATATTTTCTTTTTGCACAGCACTTGCAAAATCATAACCATAAAATGTTTTTCCTATGATATATTTTTCTTCGCAAACCACATGATAAGAATGAACAAAATAAAGATAAAAACTATCTTTACATCCTTTGAAAAGAGGAGATTTCTTTTGCACAAACATTTTATTCCATCCCATATGTGGTATTTTTAGTCTATGTGTAAATTTTAAACTATCGAAATATTTTATATCTCCAGAAATAATACCCAAACCATTATGAGAACCAAATTCTTCACTTTTTTCAAAAAGAAGTTGCATGCCAAGACAAATACCAAATAATGGTTTTCCACTTTTTGCAAATTCCAAAATCGCCTCATCGAGTCCATTTTTCTTTAAAATTACCATGGCATCAGCAAAAGCACCAACCCCAGGCAAAATAATTTTATCATATTTTTTTAAAGCAGAACTTTCTTTTATAATATCGGGTTTAATGCCAAATTTCAAAAAAGCATTTTTAACACTACTTAGATTACCCATTTTATAATCTATAATAGCTATTTTTTGAGACATTTTATCTTACCCCTATTTGAAAATACTCAATCCCCATATTTTCCAATTTATTTTTATCATATTGATTTCTTCCATCAAAAATAACAGTTTCTTTTAATCTTTTCTTTATCTCATCAAAATCAGGACTTCTAAACTCTTTCCATTCTGTTATCAAAAGAAGTGCATTAGCATTATCCAAAGTATCATATTTACTTTTTTTATACTCTACTGATTGATTTTTAAGCCAAAAATTTTTAGAATTTTCCATAGCTTCAGGATCATAAGCTTTGATTTTAGCTCCTCTTTTTAATAATTCTTTTATGATAACTATTGAAGGAGCTTCTCTCATATCATCTGTTCCAGGTTTAAAACTAAGCCCCCATATTGCAAATGTTTTATCCTTCAAATCTTCTCCAAATCTTGCTATAACTTTTTTTACTAAAACCATTTTTTGATTTGCATTAACTTCTTCAACTGCTGGAATAATTTTTGGCTTATACCCACTATCTTCTGCTATTTTTACAAGAGCATTTACATCTTTTGGAAAACAACTTCCACCATATCCGCATCCAGGATATATAAAACTGTAACCTATTCTATTGTCGCTTCCTATACCGTGTCGAACCATATTAATATTTGCACCAACATTTTCAGCAATCTGACTCATCTCATTCATAAAAGATATTTTAGTTGCCAACATTGCATTAGCAGCATATTTAGTAAGTTCTGCACTTCTTGTATCCATTCCTATAAATCTTTCATGGTTGAGAGTAAAAGGCCTATAAAGCTCTTTCATGATTTCCATAGCTTTTTGCGAATCAGCTCCTATGACAACACGATTTGGTTTCATAAAATCAACTATCGCAGCACCCTCTTTTAAAAATTCAGGATTGCTTACTACATCAAATTTTATATTTTTTTCTCTTTTATCAAGTTCTGCTTGTATTGTATCTCTTACTTTATCCGCAGTTCCTACTGGAACGGTTGATTTGTCAATTATAACTTTATAATCGTTCATATATTTTCCAATATCTTTAGCGACAGCCAAAACATATTGCAAATCAGCACTTCCATCTTCACTCATAGGTGTTCCAACAGCGATAAAAACAACAGTCGATTTTTCAAGAGCTTCTTCAAGATTGGTTGTAAAATTTATATTTTTTGATTTATAATTTTTTTCTATCATCGAATCAAGTCCAGGTTCATATATCGGTATAATTCCTTTTTTCAACCCTTCTATTTTATCTTTATCAATATCTACACATGTTACATTATTTCCCATTTGTGCAAAACAAGTTCCAGTAACTAACCCAACATATCCTGTTCCAACAATAGCTATATTCATCTGTTTATTTCCTTTTCTATTTGATTCTTAAAAATTTCAGTATATGATTTTTTTCCATTTAATTTTTCCGCAAATCCAAAAAGATTATCCATATAATCCTCTTTACTCATCAATCCTTTTAATAATTCATATTTCAAATAAAGCCAATAAGTATTTAAAACATCACTTTCACAATACTCTTTAATCTTTTCTATCTCATTATTATAATAAAGTTCTGTTACTTCATCTCCATGAACATCGTATTTACCAGGAAGTCCTGCCATTTTACAAAGAAGATCTAGTTTCAATCCTCGGACGGCTCCAAATTCACCTATATGATCCATTAAATCCACATGAAATCTATCACTATAACGAGATCTATAATTATCCCATTTGTTTTTATTTAATTCTATATTTTCTTTTTCAAAATAAGCTAAACAGGAAAGATTGTATTTCATAGCCCGTATCATGAGCATTGGCATATCAAAAGCACGACCATTAAAGCTAACAAGTTTAGGTTGTTTTTTATCTATAAAATCCAAAAAATTCTTTATCATCTCTTTTTCATTGTTGCCGTTAATAGAATTGACTTTTTCAAATTTTCCATAGTCATCACAAATAACTGCCGAAATAGCCACAACTTGATGAAAAGGAATAGGTAAAAAAGAATATCCACTTTTTTCTTCTTGTATCTGAAAAGCTTTATTGGATACATCATAATCACTCCCGCTTATTTGAAATTCACTTTTAACAAGTTCAACATCTGGCACCGTTTCACAATCAAAAACACATATCATTCCAAACCTTTAGCTTTTATTTTGGTAAAATTTAGTATAATTGTATCCAAAAAAGGATAAAAGTGAAATTAGCTATTGTAAAATTATCTGCACTTGGTGATATTATACATGCTTCATTTTTGCCTCAAATAATTAAAAATAATATAAAAAATGTTACTATCGACTGGTTTATTGAAGAAAGATTTGTTGAAATTTTAAAATTGAATCCCTATATAGACAAAATAATATCTGTAAAACTAAAAGAAAAAAATAAAATAAGAGAAATTAAAAATATTTTTAAATATAGAGGTAAATATGATAAAGTTATTGATTTACAAGGTCTTTTAAAAACTGCTTTTGTATCAAAAATTTTAGGCAAAAGTTATGGATTTGACAAAAATTCCATAAGAGAAAAAATAGCTTCTTTTTTATATAATGAGACTTTTAATATACCCTATAGCAACAATATAATCATCAGAAATTTTGACTTAATCAAACATTCTTTGAATTTGAATATCGGACAAGAGGTTATATATAAAAAACAGCCTTCCTTGTTTTATTCAAAAACGGCAGAAAAAAATATAAATAATCTTTTAGATAAAAAACGAAAAAATATAGTTTTAATAATAGGCTCAAGTTGGAAAAGCAAAATATATCCAAAAGAAAAATTTCTTAATATAGTAAAAAAAATAGATGCAAATTTTTTACTTTCTTGGGGCAACGAAAAAGAAAAATCAAATGCTAACTTTATCGCTAACAATTCAAAAAATGCCAAAAAAATGCCAAAAATAAATCTGGATGAACTTAAAGCATTAATAGCAAAAAGTGATCTTACCATAGGAGCAGACAGCGGTCCTACTCATATAGCTTGGGCATTAAATAAACCAAGCATAACCATTTTCGGTCCAACACCAAGCTGGAGAAATACTCTTCAAAGCAAAATAAATATTATAGTAGATTGTAAAAAAGAGATAAATCCCTTAAAAATTAACAAAAAAGATATTTGTATCCAAAATATAGACGAAAATGAAATCATTCAAAAAGCAAAAAGGTTATTATATAATGAATAAAATATATCTTTTTGGTTTCTATATATTTCAATTCATAGTCAAATATACACCTAATTTTATATTGCGGCCTGTTTTGAATTTTTTAGCTTGTTTAATTTATATATTTGATAAAAAACACAGAAAAATTATAAAAATCAATCTTGACTTTGCCTATGGAAAAAGCATGGATAAAAAAGAAAAAGAAAGAATTACAAAAAAATGTTATAAAAATTTAGTCTATTTTTTGGCAGATTTTATAGAAAACCAAGGCATTAAAAAAGAGAAACTTGAAAAAAAAGTAACTTTTGAAAATGAAGAAGTTTTGGAAAATGCTCTTAAAAATAAAGAAAAAATTATTCTAATTACTGCTCATTATGGAAATTGGGAACTAATAGCTTTGAGCATGGGTGCATTTTTTGGAAAATTAACAGGAGTTGGAAGAGCATTAGAAAACAATCATCTTGATAATATGCTTAAAAAAAATAGAGAACAATTCAATATAGAAATGTTGAAAAAAAATGGTGCTATGAAAGGCATGATACAAGCACTAAAAAACGACAGAATACTTGGTCTTTTAGTGGATCAAAATACTGCTGATAAAGAAGGAGTATTAATAGATTTTTTTGATAAAAAAGCAAGACAATCTCACAGCACGGCACTTCTTGCAAGAAAATTTGATGCAGTTATTGTCCCTGCTTTTATAACAACTAACGACTATAAAAACTATAAAATTACTTTTTATGATAAAATTACACCTGTAAAAAGTGATAATATCGATAAAGATATATTAGAATTAACCCAAAAACAATCCGATGCCATAGAAAAAGCTATTAGAAAAAAGCCGGACGAATGGTTTTGGTTTCACAAAAGATGGAAAAATCAGTATGAAGAGATATACAAATGAATAAACTCTCAGTAGCCATTATCACAAAAAATAGTGAAAAAACAATAAAAAAGTGCATATTATCAGCTCTGTTTGCCGATGAAATTGTAGTTATTGACAGTGGATCAAAAGATAACACAGCACAAATTTGCAAAAATATGGGTTGTAAAGTCATAAAAAAAGAGTGGATGGGATTTGGAAAGCAAAAACAATTTGCAGTTAACAGTTGTAAAAATGACTGGATCTTTGTGCTTGATAGCGATGAAGTGATAACTGATAAGCTGCAATTTGAAATATTATCTGTTTTAAAAAGTCCAAAATATAAAGGTTATAAAGTTGCGAGATTAAACTATTACTTTGGCAAACCACTTTATCATTGTGGTCTTTATCCAGACTATACAATCAGGCTTTTCGATAAAAATTTTGGAACATTTAGCAGTGATAAAGTTCATGAGAAAGTAAGAATCAATGTTAAAGTAGGCACTTTGAAACACCACATGCTACACTTTGCATATAACAACATAGAGGAGTTTATAGAAAAACAAAACAGATACTCCTCATTAAATGCTAAACAAAACAGATTAAAAGCCATCATAAACCCATACTGGACTTTTTTTAAAATCTTTATCATAAAAAAAGGATTTTTAGAAGGTTGGAGAGGATTTGTGATAGCAAAACTTTATGCTCAATACACATTTTGGAAGTATAT
>JALUBK010000064.1 GCA_027044945.1 Campylobacterales bacterium | reverse complement strand
TTTTTGGCATTTTTCTATGTTTATATTATTATCTGTTTTATTTTCAAAATCTATCAAATTTTTTCCTTATATCAAATCTGAATAGATAATAAAATTTTCATTCAAATATCTATCAAATATTTATGAGACCACTGCACAGTATAAGCACCCATAATGAGACCACTGCACAGTATAAGCACCCATAAAAGTCTAGTTTTGGGTGAGATTTGTGATATAAATTTTGAAGGACTAACTAAAGTTAATTCAAAAAATTTATCTTGCAAAGATTGCCCAAAAATAGACTTCCCTTTGGGTATCAATAGGTAGCTTATATACTTCGTTAAACTTCATTGACTTAACTAGTTAAGTCTGCAAAAGTTTGCCTCGTCTATAAACTACCTATTGATATTATGGGTGTTTATACTGTGCAGTGGTCTCATAATATTATTTTATCAAAATTATTCTTAATTTAACAAATTGTCATATAGCACTAAAAATTGTATTTTAAAGTTTAATAAAATGCTGCTATTATTGCATAACAAATAAAAAGCATCATATGAGATAAACCTTCGAAATAATTAGTTTCGCCATTTTCTGTTGTTTTCCAAGCTAAAATAACTGTAAAAATAAGAGCTCCTATCTCCAAAGGATTGAAGCTTAATGTTAAGTTTATACCAGCTATATATCCTAAAAACATTAAAACAGGAACAGTTAAAAGTATAGACACAGTAGAAGCTCCCATTGCTATATTGATAACTCTTTGAATTTGATCGTCTTTGGCTGCTTTTATAGCTGTAAAAACTTCCGGAGTTGCACTGACGATAGCTATAAAAATACCTGCAATACCTGTTGAAATTCCAAATGATTTAAAAAGTGGCAAACTTGTTTTTGCAAATATTTCAGCCATTACACCAATAATAAATATCAAAACAAACATTGATATAAAGTTAATAGAAATAGGAAATTTATCAAATATATATATTGTTTCTTCTTCTTTTTCTTCGTCTAAATCGCTATGTTCTTGTATCATTTTTTTATATCTAAAAATTCTGCTTTTAGCAGTAGATTTGAAAAAATAAGTATGAGTTCTTGTTTGAAAAATTAAAATCATTATATAAAAAATAAAAAGAATAAAGGCTATATAAAGACTGGCAATTTTAATAACATTTTCACCATGTTGTGTATAATTTAATAATCCAGGAACTAAAAGTGCAAGAGATGCTACATATAAAATTGTTGTATAAGTGCTTGAAGTATCTTCATTATGTTGTTGTTCTTTAAAAGATAAGCCTCCTATAAAAACAGATAATCCTAAAAGGACATTCATATCAACCAATACTGCAGAAATAATACCTCCTTTTACTGTTTCTATAGCATTTGCATCGTTATTGCTTTGCAATAAAACACTAAACAGAAGAATAATTTCAACACTTACAGCTGATATAGTCAAAAGATAACTGCCATAAGGCTCACTTATTTTATGAGCTAATATTTCTGCAATTTCAGAAATAGTTATTGATAAAAGTCCTATGGAAAAAGCTGAAAAAAAAGTTGCAAATTTTACAAAATGCTCATTATTACAATATAATGCTATTAAAGCAAAACCAATACCTCCTACCAAATCCCAATATTCACTAACATAATTACTATTATGCGAATCGGGTTCATCCTTCATGCTTTATCCTTAAAAAAGTGTTTTGTTTTCAAAATTTTCAAATTTATATAAAGAAGATAATATATCATCTTTTTCTTTTTCCAGTATGAGAAAAAAATTATAATTTTTATTATTAAAATTGTATATATCATCAAAATTTTTATATTTAATTGTATTATTTATATTTATATTTTGAGGAATAAATATAGCTGTTTTTGCATAAGAAGCATATTTTTTCAAATATTGAATCTCTTTATCAAATAATATTTTATCTGATTCTACAATTAAAACTCGATTGGATGCTCCAAAATCTAAAATTTTAAAATCTTTATCTATAAAAATTGGTTGAAAATGTTTTTTGATACAAATATTGTAAATAGAAAAACGAAGAAAATTATTATTAAAAAATTCAATCGAATCATTTAAATAATTTAAAAATATTTTTGCTATTTTAATATTTTTATAGTAAATATTATCTATTATTATATCAGATTCAAAAATAGAGAATTTAATAAGTTTTATATGATTTTTTTTTGCTTTTGAAATTGATTTTGAAGATGGATTAATGGATTGCAAAAAATTTTTATTATTTGAAATATAAATTACTTCATTATTTATTTTAAGCAATTTATCAAAATTCTTTATAATATTTCCATCTAAAAAAATTACAGAATTATCTAAAATAGAAGTTTTTAAAATTTGAAAAAGAATATCATCACAATAATACATTTTCAAAGGTTGTTGAAGTATTTTATATCTAAGATACCTAATGATAGCATTTTCAATATTATCAACTTTTATCCAAGCAATTTCTTTGTCGGTTATTTTTATATCCCCAGAATATATAATCGCATAAGCACCATTTTCTATGGCATTTTGTATTGTTTGATTGTTATTGCACAAATAGGCATCTGCTCTTTTTATCTGTTTGGGATTAAGTTTAAGCTGATCAATATAAGAAATTTTTGGAGAATTTTGTAATTCCCCAAAAATCGTTTTAATAAGATTTTCTATTCTCATCCAATAGATGAACCGCTTTTAATAAATTTTTCAGGTCTTATAAGCATAAGTGATTTTTTATCTTTAGCTGCTAAGAGCATTCCTTCACTTTTATTTCCAAATATTTTAGCAGGTTTTAAATTTGCAACAACACAAATTTGAGTATTTATTAAATCTTGAGGATTATAAAATTCTTTTATACCAGCTACAATTTGTCTAGGTTTGTCCTCGCCCAAATCTACTTGGAGTTTGATCAATTTATCGCTTCCTTTGATATTAACGGCTTCTAAGATAGTTCCGACTTTTAATTTTGTTTGAAAAAATTGATCTATTGTTATGATACCGTCATTTGATTGTTCTTTTTTATCTTCTTTTTTTACTTCTGGCTCAGGAGATTTTATAAGCATTTTTTCTATTTTAGGAAAAAGTGGATCTATTTTATTAAGCTTCATTTTTTCTAATAATTCTTGATTTTCAATATATTTTTTATATGAATTATTATCAATAGTAAAATTAAAAACAGAGGATATTTTATCTGTAGTTTTTGGCATGACAGGATGAAGAAAAATAGAAACTTTTGCCAATATATTGGAAATAAGAGAAACTAAAGCCATAGCTTCATCATTTTTACCTTCCTTCATTTTAACCCATGGCTCATATGTGCTTATTGATTGGTTTGCTATAGTCAAAACTTTCCAAAGTCCTTCGAGATATTTATTTAATTGCATATCAAATATATATTGCTGTAAAGAATCTAAAATTTTTTGACAATCATCTAACTCTTTTTGATAATATTTTTGAACATTTTTTGAATCAATTTCAAAATCAAAATATTTTCCACTCATTCCCAAAACTCTATTTACCAAATTTCCTAAATCATTGCTCAAATCAGAATTTATTCTGTCTATTAAAGCTTTTTGAGAAAAATCCCCATCTTGTCCAAAAGGAACTTCTCTTAACATAAAATATCTAAAATTTTCAACTCCATAAGCATTTGCTACTTCTTTTGGATTTACAACATTTCCTTTAGATTTACTCATTTTTTCACTATTTCTAGTCCACCAACCATGAGCTGCAATATGTTTTGGTAACGGCAAATCCAAACTCATTAAAAATGCAGGCCAATAAATAGCATGAAATCTCAAAATATCTTTTCCAACGACATGCACATTTGCAGGCCAAAATTTCATTAATTTCTCATCTGCTCCATATCCCAAAGCAGTAATATAATTTAATAAAGCATCAAGCCATACATACATAACATGAGTAGGATCATCTATGCTTTTTGGAAGTTTGATACCCCAGCTAAAACTTGTTCTGGTTACGGATAAATCTTTCAATCCTTGTTTGACAAAACTGATAACTTCATTTTTTTTACCTTTTGGCAAAACACAGTTCTCTTTTTCTTTATACCACTTCAAAAGTCTATCTTCATATTTTGATAATTTAAAAAAGTAACTTTCTTCTTTGACTATACTGGTTGGTTTCCCGCAATCAGGACAATATTCATTATCAATTAGTTGGTTTTGAGTAAAAAAAGATTCACAACTGATACAGTAATGACCTTCATACATATCTTTATAAATATCGCCTTTTTTAAACATTATTTCAAAAGCTTTTTGAACACCTTTTTGATGATATTCATCAGTTGTTCTTATAAATTTATCATAGCTTATATCAAATTCATCCCATAAATTTTTAAAATAATTACTTATTTCATCTGCATATTGTTTTGAACTTTTTCCTCTTTTTTTTGCAGCTTCTTCTATCTTTTGACCATGCTCATCAGTTCCAGTTAAGAAGAATGTTTCAAGCCCAATAAGTCTTGAATATCTAGCTAATGTATCGCATATCATTGTGGTATAAGCATGACCAATATGAGGAATATCATTAACATAATAAATTGGAGTTGTTATATAAGCTTTTTTACATTTATTTTTTCTCATCTTTTTTTATCCTTAAAATTCAAATCCACCGCTTTGTCCTTTATTCATACTGTTATAAACGGTTTTTACATAGTTATTTCTTGTTTTACATCCAATTATCTTTTCACATTTAAGACAACTGTCTATATTTTTACTTTTTTGACAAACTTTTAAGTTTAAAGTTTCTTCTTCTAAAGCTTTGATATATTTATTTTGTTCTTCTTTATTCAACCATTTTCCTTGTAAACTTTTTTTACCAATGCTATTTCAGTTTTTGAACCGAAAAAACAAGGTGTCGTATCGTGTATATGTGATGGTTCCAAATCTAAAAGTCTTTTATATCCGTCTATTGCTTCTCCACCTGCTTTTTCATAAATATATGCAAAAGGAAAAACTTCAAAAAGCATTCTTAATTTTCCTTTTGGTCTATCAGTTGCTCCTGGATATGAAAAAAGACCACCACCTTTTATAAGTATTTGATGAAGATCGGGAACCATTCCGCCAGAATATCTCAATCTATATCCTTCGCTAAAAAGTTTATCAATCATTTGCTTATGAAATTTTGACCAACACTGTTGTGTTCCACCAGGTGAATTTAATTTACCTTTTTCGTTCAAATTAACAGTTTTTAAATATTTGAATTTACCATTATGCATGAGTTTATATACTTCAACATCGTCTCTAGCTATCACAATCTCAGTCCTAGGACCATATATGATATATATTGCTGCTTTTAAATTTTTCCCTTTCATTCCGCCTTCATATATACCAAAAATAGAACCTACACTTAGATTGACATCAGCCAAACTTGAACCATCGAGTGGGTCATAAGCAATAGTATATTTGCCTTTTGGATTTATTGTAAGAATATCTTCTTTTTCCTCACTTATGATATTTTTAACAGTAAAAACTTTACTAAATTCTTCTTCCACAATCAAATCACTTTTTATATCCAATTTTAGCTGGACATCACCAGTGGCATTTACTGTATCATTATATAAAACATCTTCATCTATAAAAGCACTTTCAATTCTTTTAGCAATTTTTTCAACAGCTTCAATAAGTTCAATCATCATTTACTCCATTTTTAAAAATCCAATCTATAATCATATCTATATCATTTAAGTCTAATATATCTACATAACAAGGTATATCATAATCGGTTATATTAATAGAATTATCAATAGCCAAGGCTTTAATATAAGGAAAATAATTTACATCTATTTTATCTCTAAAAATACCAATTCTAGGAAAATCCAACTCTTTTAATCCCTCAATAAGCAGGACATCATAATCACCAAATAATTTTGCAACATCTGAAACTTCTTTATGTTCTTTGTAAAACATAGTCGTTCTTGTAGGAGAAAGAACTGCTACATTAGCCCCTGTATTAGAAAATTTCCAACTATCTTTTCCTTTTGTATCAAATTCAGCCTTATCAGCTGGATCATTTTTAATAATACTGACTTTATAATTTTTTGTTAATTTTTCTGCGATCTTAACAATAGTAGTAGTCTTTCCACTATTTGAAGGACCAGTAAAAGCAACCTTTATCTTTTTCATTTCAACTTCTTTAATAAAATTAGCCTCATTATACTATAAAAGTTTTTATTGTTTAATAAAATTGTTATAGCTTTTATAATATACTTTTATTTTTAGGAGGTAAATATGAAAATATTTTTAACTGTTTTATTGATTTTGTTTTTATCTGGATGCGAAAAAGATATTCCACTCAAACAATCAAATATCGATAAAATGTATCAATTAAGTATTGTAAATACTAGAAAAGCAATAATAAAAAATTTAGATGGAACAAAAATTATCATTATTGTTACATATTTAAATCCTTTACAATTTAAACAAGCAAATAATAAGGAAGATATATTTTTAGTTGGAATTTATATTAGCAACGATACAAATAAAAAAAGCAAAGACTCTTTAAATCCATTTTACAAAATATCTTTAAACAATGATTCTTCTTTGGATGATATGCAAAAACTCAAAGCTAATAGCAAATATTTAAAATTATTACCTTTTAAAAATATTTGGAGTGATTATTATCTTTTAAAATTTCCTGCAAAAAAGAGCAGAACTCTCACTCTTACTTTTGAAAATGGGCAATTCATAAAGAAGTCTGTAACTTTTGAAAAAGAGTTGTAAGTTTTACAGGTTTTCCAAGCAATTCTTTATATATGATATAATTTGCCAAAACTTTTTTTCCATATCTTTTGCTTTCATTGTAAGGGATTAATTCCATACTTAAAAAAGGTTCATATTTTCCTTTTTTGAAAAAACCTTCTTTTAATAATCGCTTTGTAAAGCCTATACCTCCGTTATAAGCATAAGCTATCAAAAGAGGATTTTTTAAATGTTTTTTTAAATATTTAATATAATTAATAGAAAAAGTATAAGAAATTTTAGGATTAAACATCATATCCAAATCAAAATTTTTTATTTTTTTTTGTTTGGCAGTAGCTTTAGCTAAAAAAGGCATAAATTGCATTATTCCTAAAGCATAAGAAGATGAAATGGAAGAGGGGATAAATCTACTTTCTTGTCTTCCTATTGCATATATAAGTGCTTTTGTGTTAATATTTAAATTATTTATATATTTTTTATAAGGCATAATAAAATAATCGTTTTTATAATTTAATTTCGTTAAAACAAAAGCTTTATAAGGCAATTCTTTACAGCTTTTAAAATTTTTAACCATTTTTGTAAGATTTGTATCTTTATTGTCTATTTGATTTAATAAACGAAGCCATACAAAAGGATTTTTAATATTTTCATGAGGTTTTATGTTTTTACAATATAAATTTGAAATAACCTTTTTGTGTGGTATGGATAATAATTCTGAAGCATATAATGAATAAATATTGATTTCAAAGCTTTTACTTAATTTTTGCAAATAATTTTTATTTTTAGTAATTAAGTATTGCCAAAAAAGAACTTTATCTTTATCAAATCTAAAATAATATTTTCTTTTTGCCTGTTTTAAATATTTTAATGCTTTTTTATTTTGATTAAATTTTAAAGCATTCAAGCCTAAGAAAAAAATACTATTTGCATAAAGTTTGCTACTGTTTATATTTAACAGAGATTTTTGCAAATAATTTAATTTCGGATCTGTCATGATTAATTGAATAGTTTGATTAAATCTTTTATCAGAAATTAAATCTTTTAGTTTATTTTTCGGTATTATATGATTAAAATATTTTTCTCTATATACAGAACCAACTTGATTAAAAACTTTAAAAAAAATATCTTTATTTGATTTCATCAATTTTTTAAAAGGTTTTTTATCGCTAATTATTTGCAAGGATTGATAAAAATTTGGATATTTATTTTGTTCTATATTTTCAATAATTTTAAGTTTTTGTTTTGATATTTTTGTTGCATCATAGATGCTAAATCCTATTTTAATACAATCTGCATCGCTTTTAAAAAAGTCATTTGGTTTCATTTCATAGCATTTTAAAATTTTTTTATAAATAGGCTTGTTAATTCTCTTCGCAAATTTTATAAATAATTTTTTATTCATGTTATAAACTTGAGACATTAAAGCATAAGCTTGTTTTGTAGTTATATTATTATCTAAATATTTCCATATATAATAATCTTTAGAAGTGCTTCTTGGCAAATTATTTAAAGAAGCAAATGAAATGTTTTTTGCATAAGAAAAGCTTAGAAACAAAACAAATAAAATAATAAATTTAAAATATATTCTCATTTTATTTATTTATAAATTATAACAATCTATATAAAATATTTGATATAAGCATCTCTAAAAATTCTAAAGCAAATATCAAAATAAGTGGTGCCAAATCAATGCCTCCAATAATAGTAGGTATATATTTTCTTATATACATATATATTGGTTCAGTCAATTTATAAAGAACTTGAACGATTGGATTGTAAGGATCTGGCCGAACCCAAGAGATGAGAGCTGCTATAACAACAACCCATATATAAAGACTTATTATCATTTTAAACATTTGTAAAAATGTGATTAAAACTATCATATTTTTTACTCCTTAGATTCTATTATAAATATAATTATAGCTTATTTTTGCTTAAAAATAAATCTGAAAAAATTTTAAAAAAACAATTTAATAATTATTTTTTAAAATATTGACTTATGTTAAGGTTAATTTATTTATTTTATACTATAATACAATAATATAATTTAAATATATAATTTAAATATATAATTTAAATATAAAAGGAGTACATGTGAAAGGAAAAAAAATAAGTTCTAAATTGGTTACTATAATTATATTAATAATTATAGGTATAGCAATAGGACTTTTGATTGCTTTTGCCAGTGCGGTTATGATTCATAAAACAAGTGGTGAAGAATTTTGTGCAAAATGTCACACCATGAAACCGATGGCTGAATCATACAATCACAGTATTCATGGTGGAGCAAACAATAAAGGAATAGTGGTAAAATGTGTTGATTGTCATCTACCACATGATTCAACCATGAACTATTTAATTACCAAAATAAAAACAGGTTCTCATGATGTTTATGCAGAAACTTTTTATAACTTAAAAAAGGAGGATTGGGAAGGCAAAAGAAAAGATAGAGAATATTTTGTATATGATAGTGCTTGTCTTGAATGCCATTCAAATTTAAAAAATGAAACTATGTCAAACATGAAAGCATTTCTTGGTCATAAAGCATATTTTTCAGGCAAAACAAATAAAACTTGTGTAAGTTGTCATCCTCATGTAGGTCATAAAGATTTGGGTGATTACTTAAAAAACAAGAAATAAACTTTATAAAGGAGAACAAATGTTACAGAAAACAGTGTTATCAATATTAACAACATCAAGTTTATTGCTTGCTGCTAATGTTGGTGGTCTAAGTAGTGTAAAAACACTAAAAGTCAATAGGAATTTAACGAAACTTGCTGTAAGTTGTATTGAATGTCATGCCAAAAAGACACCTGGCATTGTTAATGACTGGAGAGAGAGCAGACATGGTCATGTTGGTGTTAGTTGTATGGATTGTCATGTTGTTAAAAAAGATAATCCAATGGCAGGTCAAAATTGTCCGGGGGTAAAAGGAACAAATGTATATATTTCGGTTTTAGTTAGCCCTAAAACTTGTGAAAGATGTCATCCTCAAGAAGTTACAGAATTTGAACATAGCGGACATGCAAGAGCTGCTATACAAATTAAGTCTAAAAAATCTATGCAAAAACTTATTCATCATTATGAAGGAAGGGATTGTCCGGGACTTAGTGATGCTCCACAATCAACAGGATGTGCTCAATGTCATGGAGATATAATCAAAGTTAATAAAGGCGGAGAACCAACTCCTCAAACTTGGCCTAATAATGGAATAGGTGATGTGTATCCTGATGGTGGTGTTGGAAATTGTACATCTTGTCATTCTGCTCATAAATTTTCAATTGCGGAAGCTAGAAAACCAGCTGCTTGTGCATCATGTCATTTAGGACCTGATCATCCGGATATAGAAATTTATAACAATTCTATGCATGGACATATATTTAATAGTGAAGGTAGCAAATGGAATTACAGTTCTGCTCCTGATGCCTGGGAACCAGGAGATTATAGAGCTCCTACATGTGCAACTTGTCATATGAGTGGCATAGGTAATCTTAAATCAACACACAATGTGGACTTAAGACTTAAATGGAATCTTTGGGCTCCAATTTCAAAACTTAGAAATGGTGGTTACGAAACTGCTGCATCTACTTATATGAAAACAGGTAAATTTACCAAAGGTAACCCATTGGCAGGAAATCCTAAAGGTAGTGCTTATGCTCGTTCACAAATGAAACAAGTATGTAGTTCTTGTCATTCAACAACTTTTACTAATAATTTTTTTATAATGGCTGACAAACAAGTTGAATTATATAATGTTTATGGAAAAGATGCCAAAGCTATGATAACAACATTGAAGAAAAAAGGTTTATTGAAAAAAGATGTATGGGCCGATCCAGCTTTTAGAATTTATTTTCATTTATGGCATCATGAAGGTAGAAGGATGAGACAAGGTGCTGAAATGGGTGGCGCTGATTATTCACATTGGCATGGAGTATTTGAAGTTCAACAAGATATTAGAAAACTAAAAGCTATTTATGATAGAAGAATGAAAACTGGTAAAATAGGAAATTAATATTCTTCTTAAAAAAACGATGAAGAGATATTTTTTCTCTTTATCGTTTTTTATATTTTAAACGATAATTAAAAGGAAAAAAATGATAAAAAGTTTATTAAAAATTGGTGTAATGCTTTCTTTAATGATAGGCATAGCATTTGCTTCCGAAACTTTAGCTATAGTAAATGGCCATAAAGTAACAACTGAAGTTGCACCAAAAAATTTTGCAAAATTAAATACAAAAATACAAAAAAAAATTATCAATAGACTTATTGAAGAACGATTGGCTTGTGATTATGCCCTCTCCACCAATATAGTAAAATCAAAAAAATTTTTGAAAGTATTAAAACATATTAATACAATACCAAAAGGAAAATGGACAAAAGAACAGCTTTATAATAAAAAAGGTTTATTAGCCTTTGGTTATTTAATTAATAAAAAATTTGCAAAGTTAAATTTTACTAACAAAGAATTGAAAAAATATTATAAAACTCATAAGTATAAATATGATACAGTTGCTTATAAAGATTTAGCTATAATTGTAGTTAATACAAAAAAAGAAGCTAATAAAATTATTTCCAAACTTCAAAAATCAAAAAATGTTGAACAAGATTTTATGTATATGGCTAAAAAATATTCTTTAGCACCATCTGCAAAAAATTATGGATATTTTGGTAAGATAGCCACAATGGATTTAAATCCTCAATTAAAACCTATATTGAAAAACATGAAAAGAGGAACTTTTACTATAAAACCAATAAAAACAGATTTTGGATATGAAATATATTATATAGTAAATGATATTCCTGCTTTTAATAGTAAATTTAATTTAGTTAAAGATCAAGTAAAACAAGATTTAAAAAAACAAACAATTAAAAATTGGGCAGTAAACACTATGCAAAAATTAAAAAGCAAAGCTAAAATTAAAATTATTCAAAACTAAATATTCAAATTGTAACAGAACTATGTTATTTTAAGATAGACTTAATGGATATATTAGATAAAGTTATGTATAATTATTTTAGCAAAAGTCATTTACACAAAATCGGATGCGGTTTCACGAGATCTCTTTAAAAAAATGAATACAGTAAAGATTTGAAGTTTAATCAGCCTCAAGTTGTATTGGCTTAATCAACTTATTGGGATTTAAAGCAAGTGATAGACTCCTTAGAGATTTATTCTAATGCTTTAAGCTTTAGAATATTGATCTAAAAAAAATGTGATCATCTTGCTTATCTCTTTGTATGTAATTATACAGAATTTATTAGTAGGAGTAAAAAATGAGCTTATTTAAAAAGTTAGGATTAACCTTTGAACTATTTTAGTAGTGTTTTTGGTTATTTTTGGTGCCGTGTTTTATGGTGTAAATAATATAAAAACTAATAAAAGAGTATTAAATGACCAGATAAAGTTAAAAGATTTAGTGTTCAATCTAAAAATAAAAGAAAAAAATTATCTCTTAAAGGAAGATAAAAAAGATGAAAATTTAGTTTGGAATTATGTTCAAAAAATTCACACTCACATAGAAAATACTCCCGGCACTTTAGAAGAAGATATCGGAATGCCAAAAGATTTACAAAATTCTAAAATTACTTTTAATAAATATACAAGATTAGTAACTCTTTCTAAAAAATTAATAGAAGAAAACAGAATAAACATCAATAAAGCAAAAGCCGCTTCTGAAAAATTAAGAGAAGATGCCCTAAGTGATTTAACTCATTCAAGAGGAAATTTTCAAGAAAGATTACAAACTCTAAAAGACCAGATAGTTTTACTTGATTATGTAACACAAATTAAAATAAAAGAAAAAAACTTTCTTTTGTATAGAGATGAAAAAGATTATAATTTAATTCTTTCAATTCTTAATAAACTAAAAATTCATATAGAAAACACTCCTGGAAGCCTTGAAGAAGATGCAGGAATACCAGGATTTTTAGAAAACTATAAAAACGGAATAATAAAACTGCACTCTGTTTTCTTAAAAGAAAAAGAGTATCAACAATTAATGAGAAAATATTCAAATAACTTAATTTCAAAAGCTAATACACTTTTAAAAGAAGCAAATAATTGGATGAATAATGCTGTTTCTACAATGAAAATGACTATAATTATTATGTTTATAATTTCTTTAATTATTATTATTGTAAGTTTATTATTTATAAAAAAATATGTAATTTCTTCAATAAATCTTCTCAATTCAAAAATAGAAGAACTTTCAAGCTCTGAAGGGGATTTAACAAAAAGAGTTGAAATTAAATCAAATGACGAAATAGGAGAAATTGCAAAAAATATTAATAAATTTATGGATAAACTTGAAGAAATAATACTTTCTTTAAAAAAATCTTCTGTGTTATCTCAAGATATAACAAAAGAAATTGAAAAAGATTCTGAATTAACTTCAAATAGTGTTAAAAAACAAAATGATGAAATTATAAAAACTAAAAATTTTGTGGATGAAATTTCAGATAATATAGAAATGACAAAAACAATCGTTATTAATAGTGCTAAAGACATTGAAGAGACCAAAAAAGTTTTTGAAGATTTAATTTTATCTTTAGAACAAGTTGGAAATTCTATTAATGAAGATTCTGACAAAGAAATGCACATAGCAGAAAATGTAACAGCTTTAGCAGATCAGACTGAACAAATCAAAAATATTATCTCTATAATAAAAGAAATAGCAGACCAAACTAATTTATTAGCATTAAATGCAGCAATAGAAGCCGCAAGAGCAGGAGAGTATGGAAGAGGTTTTGCAGTAGTTGCGGATGAAGTTAGAAATCTAGCTGAGAGAACTCAAAAAAGTGCAACTGAAATAGATAGTGTAATTCAAATGATAATTCAAAGTGTTGAAGAATCCAAAAAAGAAATAGAAAATACAGCTCAAAAATCTCAACAAATAGTAAAATCTACTAATAATTTAATCGAAAAATCTAATAACACAAAAGTTAAATTAGATTCAACTTTACAAGTTTCTAAAAAAGCAGTTGATGAGAGTATTAAAATAAACAAAGATACAATAGTATTAAAAAAATCTACTGATGAATTAATGCAAGAAGCAAAAGTTACACAAAAAGTTTCTGAAAATTTAATAGAAGTTGCTGAAAAATTAAAAAATGTAAATAGTGAAATAAATAATGAAGTAAATAAATTTAGAGTATAATTTTAATTGAATTATCTTTAATTTTACTTTTTATTTAATTTTTCTAAAGCCAAAACATATGGGCTACAATGCCGTTTTTATGGCTTTTGTGGCTTATTATTTTTAAGATTGTAAAATTTAAAGATGTAATTTTCACAAAATTTAAAGAGGTATATTAAGGCCATACAGAATATAGATAAAATTTTAAAAATATGATATAATGAATCTCTAAAATTTATATAAAGGGCATCCATTGTTTTTTAATCCAATTGTTACTAATATCATATCTACAATATTTGGAAAATTTGCAAAAATAAAATTTCCTTTTGTTGTTCAATATTCAATTAACTGGATATATGTAAAAAGCATGGGTGTTGATTTGCAAGAGTTTGCTCCTCTTAAAAGTTATAAAACTCTTAATTTGCTTTTTACAAGAAAATTACAAAAAAAAAGAACATTTGATACGAATAATAAAATTTTTATATCTCCTTGTGATTCTTTTATTACAGAATGTGGCAATCTTCATACAAATCAAGCTATACAAATAAAAGGTTTTTCTTATAATATAGATGAATTATTGACTAAAAAAATTGATAAAGAATTAATTTCAAGAGTTTATAACGGTAATTTTATAAATTTTTATTTATCCCCCAAAGATTATCATAGATATCATTCACCAATTGATATGCAAATAGAAAAAGCTGTCCATGTTCCAGGAACTCTATATCCTGTAAATTTAAAATATTTGCATAAAGTGCCTGAATTGTTTGTAAAAAATGAAAGAGTAATTTTACAATGCAAAACTAATGATAATATTTTATTTTTTATGGTTTTTGTCGGGGCATTAAATGTTGGAAAAATAAAATTTAATTTTGATAAAAGAATTCAAACAAATTGTTCAAAAAAAGATATAACAACTTATATGTATGGAAATATCAAAATTAAAAAAGGTGAAGAAATAGGCAATTTTGAAATGGGTTCTACTATAGTTATATTCTTTGAAAAAGGAAGCACAAAAATATTAAAAAATGCAAATACACAAATAAATTTTAGCGATTCGATAGCGGAACTTATTTAATCCTCGCAAAATAGGAGGATTAAAGTAAGCTATACATTAAATCTAAAATGCATTATATCTCCATCTTGAACAATATAATCTTTTCCTTCAAGTCTCATTTTTCCAGCTTCTTTTGCACCAATTTCACCATTACAAGCAATAAAATCTTCATAACTTATAACTTCTGCTCTTATAAAACCTTTTTCAAAATCATTATGTATAACTGATGCTGCTTTTGGGGCTTTCCAACCATTTTTTATAGTCCAAGCTCGAACTTCTACTACTCCTGCTGTGAAATAACTTATTAAACCTAGCTTTTCAAATGCCACTCTTATAATTTTATTTAATCCCGATTCTTTAACTCCCAATTCTTGCAAAAACTCTTTGGCTTCATCTTCGTCCAATCCAACAAGCTCTTCTTCTACTTTTGCACAAAGTTTTACAACTTCTGCTCCAACTTTTTTGGCATATTCTTTAACTTGTTTTACATATTCATTATCTTTATCCAAATTGTCTTCATCAACATTTGCACCATAAATAATCTCTTTATTAGATAAAAATCTTAACTCTTTGTCTAATTCTATAAAATCACTATTATCTTTTTTTTCAAAACTGCTAACAGGTTTTATTTCATTCAAATGAGCAAGTAATTCTTGTGCAATTTCAAGAGATTTTCTAGCATTTTTGTCCGATTTTGCTTGTCTGTCTAACTTTTCAATTTTCTTTTCAAGCTGCTCAATATCTGCAAAAATTAATTCGCTTTCTATAATCTCAATATCTCTTAGTGGATTAATACTATCTTCAACATGGGTAATATTTTCGTCATCAAAACATCTAACCATATGTAAAATAACTTCAACTTCTCTAATGTTTGATAAAAATTTATTTCCCAAACCTTCACCTTTGCTAGCACCTTTAACAAGCCCTGCAATATCAACAAAATCAATAGTAGAATATTGTATTTTTTTTGGATTGACAATTTTTGCAAGTTCGGCTAATCTTGGATCAGGCACAGGAACTACTGCTTTGTTTGGCTCGATTGTGCAAAAAGGATAGTTTGCACTTTCTGCATTTTGAGCTTTTGTTAAAGCATTAAAAGTTGTTGATTTGCCTACATTTGGAAGTCCTACTATACCTACTCTTACACCCATTATTTATCCTCTTTAACAATATTTTTTTCTTTATTTATAAAATCTTTTAACCAATAAATACACATTCTAACTCCAGCTCCACTGGCTCCTGATTGATTATAACCCCAAGATTTTTCTCTATAAGCTGGTCCTGCAATATCCAAATGAAGCCATTTATCTTTATATTCTTCTTTGATAAAACTGTTTAAAAATAATCCAGCAGTTATCGCTCCACCATATCTTGAATTAGCTATATTTGAAATATCTGCTATTTCACTTTTTAATAGTTTAGTTAAATATTTATTAAATGGTAAAATTCCAGTCAATTCGCCACTTTTACAAGCACTTTTTTTGAATGAATATTCTAAATCATTATTATTTCCCATAATACCAGTAGTATATTCACCCAAAGCAACGACACAAGCACCAGTTAATGTTGCCAAATCAACCAAATAATCAGGTTTTAAATCTTGTGCAAAATCCAAGCAATCACACAAAACAAGTCTTCCTTCTGCATCAGTATTTCTTACTTCTATCGTTTTTCCACTTCTTGAAATTAAAACATCATCAGGCTTGTAAGCATTCCCACCTATCATATTTTCTGCGGCTCCGATAACAGCATGAACTTCGAAAGGAAGATTTAATTCACTTGCAACTTTTATTATATGTATAGCCGCACAAGCTCCACTTTTATCTGATTTCATATTTACCATATACTCACTTGGTTTCAAGCTAAGGCCACCGCTATCATAAGTTAAACCTTTTCCAACAAATACAAATTTTTTTAATGGATTTTTTGGTTTATAAGTTAAATGTATGAGTTTTGGTTCATTTATACTAGCTTTTGCTACAGCCAAGAATGCTCCCATTTTTTGTTCTTTTAAAAATTTTTTATCCCCAATAAAACAATTAACATTTTTAAGAGTTTTAGCTAATTTTTGAGAATATTCTGCCAATTTTTCAGGTGTCATGTCATAAGGAGTTGTATTAACTATCTCTTTTGCATCATTAGTAGCTTCGGCTATAATAATTCCTTCTTTAATAGTTTTTTCAATCAAATCAATATCATTAGTTTTTTCATTATAATCTTCGTAATCTTCAGTAGAAATTTTTATTATTTCAAGAAATAATTGATCTTTTTTGCTTTTATATTTATCAAATTTATAGCTTGAAAGAACAACCCCTTCCACTAAAGCTCTAACATTTGTTTCTGTGTTATCTTCTGTATAAAGAGCTATTTTTACACTTGTATATTTAGTTTTACAAATAGTTTTTAATGCATTTGCAATTCCGATTCTTATACTATCGCTTTGTAAATCTTTTATAGCACTATATACTCTTTTTACATGTGGTAAAAAAATAGCCTCTTCATCTTTTCCTTTAAAACCAAGAGTCGCCAACTCTTCTCTATCATAAATCCATTTATGATTAAAATTGGAATTAACTACAAAAATTATTTCAATATCAGCCTCAATTTGACTGATTTTTTTATTATAAACTTCAAATTTCATTTATTTTAATCCTTTATTATTTTTTAGTTGCTTTGTGAAAATAATACCAAATAGATCCAGACACAATAACACCAAAAGGTAAAGCAATATACCAATACTCTTTTACTAACTGTAATATACTTAAAATTTCTTCTCCAAATATATATGCCAAAGAAATTGTTATACCTGCCCAAATCATGGCTGCCAATAGATTGATAATAGCAAATTTTTTACCACTATATCTCGTAGTTCCTAGAAACATAGGCAAAATAGTTCTTAATCCATAAAGATATCTTTGTATAAAAATTACCATCCATCCATATTTATTTAAAAGTATATTTGCTAATGCAAATTTTCTTCTATGACTTCTAAAAAAATTCATAATATATTTTTTATTATATCTGCCTATATAAAAATATATTTGATCTCCAGTAAAAGCTCCCAATCCAGCAACAATAATAGATATACCCAAATTCAAATCACCTGTATGACTTAAAACTCCTGCCATAACAAGTCCTGTTTCACCTTCTAAAATACTCCATACAAAAAGTATGACATATCCATATTGTATTAGCCAATGTAAAAATAATTGTTCCAAAAAATTCCTT
The DNA here is from genome assembly GCA_027044945.1 of Campylobacterales bacterium. Lineage (GTDB taxonomy): Bacteria > Campylobacterota > Campylobacteria > Campylobacterales > JALSKU01 > JALSKU01. The sequence continues at coordinate 30,357 of JALUBK010000064.1, read as the reverse complement.
TGGCTAATTTTCGTTAAAGTGCAAAATCTCTTTTGCCTGGATCATATCTTTGTCACCTCTACCAGAAATATTTACGATAATCAAAGAATTTTCCAATTTTTCTTTTGGCATTTTTTTAAGATATGCTACTGCATGAGAGCTTTCAAATGCAGGTATAATTCCTTCTTTTCGAGACAACCAAACAAAAGCATCAATTGCCTCTTTGTCTGTTATATTATCATAACTTATTTTGTCTAATTCTTTTAAAAAAGAGTGTTCTGGACCAATACCAGGATAATCAAGTCCTGCAGAAATAGAATATGCTTCTTGTATTTGCCCATCATCGTTTTGAAGAATATAGCTTAACTGTCCATGTAAAACACCAGGATATCCTTTAGCCAAAGAAGCTCCATGTTTGTTTGTATTTATTCCTAATCCTCCAGCTTCAATACCAATACATCTTACATTTTCCTCTTCTAAAAAATGATTAAATATACCGATAGCATTGCTACCACCACCTATACAAGCTATTACATAATCTGGCATTTGATGTTCTTTTCTTAATATTTGAGCTTTTGCTTCATATCCAATGATTGATTGAAAATCCCTGACCATGAGAGGATAAGGATGAGGACCTGCAACAGTTCCTATGATATAAAATGTATCTCTGGCATTGGTTACCCAATATCTAATAGCATCATTCATTGCATCTTTTAAAGTTTTGCTACCACTTTTTACAGTATGAACTTTAGCACCTAATAATTTCATCCTAAAAACATTTAATTCTTGTCTATGGACATCTTTTTCACCCATAAAAACTTCACACTCAAGTCCTAAAAGTGCTGCTACTGTAGCAGTTGCAACACCATGTTGTCCTGCACCAGTTTCAGCTATTACTCTTTTTTTACCAAGTTTTTTTGCAATAAGCCCCTGAGCTATAACACTATTTATTTTATGAGCTCCGGTATGGTTTAAATCTTCTCTTTTTAGATAAATTTTAGCACCCAATTCATTACTTAAATTTTCAGCGAAAGTTAATGGCGAAGGTCTTCCTACATAATCTTTCAAATAACCATCAACTTCTTGCCAAAATTCTTTGTCAAATCTTAAATCTTGATATACTTCATCTAAATTTAAAAGTATAGGCATAAGTGTTTCTGGCACAAATCTTCCGCCAAATTTTCCAAAATGACCCAAACTGTCAGGATCATATTGCGATGCTTTGGGAATATACATTAATTTACCTCCAATACAGAATAAATTTCGCTATTTTTATCTAATAGTTTTATTCCATTCAAAAATCTTAAATTTATAATAAAACATACATTTGAACATTTTGCTCCCGCTTTATTGATCAAATTAATTGCTGCTTTTGCAGTTCCGCCAGTTGCTATCAAATCATCTATCAATAATACTTTTGGATTTTTATTTTTACTCGCAAAAGCATCTATGTGAATTTCTATTTCATCGATACCATATTCAAGTGTATATTTTTCTGAAATAGTTGTAAAAGGAAGTTTCCCTTTTTTTCTAACAGGAACAAAACCACATTTTAATCTATTTGCCAAAGCTGCTCCAAAAATAAAACCACGACTTTCAATACCTGTTACAAATTCAATATCTTTCTCTTTATAATAATTATATAAATGTTCAATTAAAAAATTGAATGCATCTTTATCCTTTAAAAGAGTTGTAATATCCTTGAAAACAATGCCTGGCTTCGGATAATCTTTAACATCTCTTATTTTACTAAGCAGATATTGTTTTTCATCATTATTTAAAATACTCATTTTTTACCTTTTTTATAAAAGAGCTTCTATTTTTCCTTGAAGTTCTTTTATTTTGTTTCTTAATTTTTCATTTTCAAGTCTTGACTGAGAATTTCTTTGTCTTAGTGATTTTATATCATTTTTTACTTTTGCCAATTCATCGCTTAAAATATCTATATTTCCGAGTGCTCTTTGAAGTTGAATTTGATATTTTCTAACAACTATTTCTGCATCTGATAATGTATTTTTTGTGATGTTTGTCATTTTTTGTTCTCTTTTATACAAAGAACGATAATAAAACATCATTACCAAAAGATATAAAGCCATGCAGACTAAAACAGTATAAGCAAACCAAGTTGTAATCATTATGAAATTTCTATTTTTTTAACTCTATTGGAGTGTCTTCCACCCTCAAATTTAGTTTCACACCATGTTTTTATCATGGACTCAATAACTCCTATTCCAACAACTCTTTCACCAAAACATAAAACATTGGCATCATTATGGGCTCTCGCCATTTCAGCAGTATAAGCATCATGACAAAGTGCTGCTCTTATTCCTTTATGTTTGTTAGCAGTTACACTCATACCTATTCCAGTTCCACATATAAGTATTCCGAAAGAGTTTTTGTCTTCAAGGACTGCAAGACTAAGTTTATGGGCGAAATCTGGATAATCAACTCTATCATTTGAATTGGTTCCCAAATCAATTATTTCATGTCCTAAATCCTTAACAATATTTTTAACATTTTCTTTTATATTAAATCCCGCATGATCACAAGCTATGTAAAATTTCAAATTAATCCTTTTTAAAATATTTTTATTTATTATACCAAAAAATTACTTTAACAATAAATCTATAATATATTCTGCAGGATAAAAAAAATAGTTAGAAAGAGGTGTTGCTATAAGAATAATAAGTATTATCATTCCATATCTTTCCAATTTATTTAAAAAATCTGCTATAAAATCCATTTTAACAATTCTAGAAAAATATTCTATCGCATGAGAACCGTCCAATGGTGGAATAGGATATAGATTGAAAACCCCGAGAACTACATTATAAACTACTAACATATAAAGCAAGTATCCTACAAAAGAGCCTTCCATATTAAAATATGGAAGAACAAAAGAAGCGATTATGGCTAAAAAGAAATTATATGTAATTCCAGCCAAACTTACTGCGATAGCTCCAGAGTATCCTCCATTTCTTAGAACTGTTCTTATATTTATAGGCACAGGTTTTGCCCATCCAAACATAAAAGGAGCACCACTAAAAAATAAAACAGCAGGTAAAATAATTGTTCCCACCAAATCAACATGAACTATAGGATTTATACTAAGGCGCCCAGCATTTTTAGCAGTATTATCTCCATATTTATAAGCAACCAAACCATGCATAATCTCATGACCTATAATAGCTATCATAAGTGCTATTATGGAAGCAATAATTTCTTCGACACTCATATTATTGCTCATTTTAAACTTACATTTTTATCAATATATTTTTTGTGTGTTTGTAATTGGTTAATACTTCGCCCTATACGATTCCATCTTATTTTATAATTTTTATCCCAAGAAAAATAAATAAACCAAGGTTTACCAACTATATCACGATAAGGAACACTTCCCCAAAATCTACTATCATCACTATGGCTTCTATTATCACCCATCATAAAAAATTTTCCTGATGGAACTTTATAATAAAATGCATTTATGTTTAAGCCAGGATATTTGGGCAATCCATCAATCATCATAGGTTGCATTGCCAACTGACCAGCATTGAAATACATTATCATTTCTCTAAAAAGATTAACATTTTTGTCATATTGGATACCAGGATATTTAGGCATATAAGGATTTAAAACCCATAATTTATCTAAAATTTTATATATTTTATTTTTTGGATAATGTTTTTTTATCCACTCATCTCCTTCTCTAAAATGGATATACAATTTTTTTTCTTGAAAAAGTATTTCGTCTCCACCAAGAGCAACACATCTTTTTACATAATGAACTTTTATATTTTTAGGATATCTAAAAACAACTATATCTCCTCTTTTTGGTTTTGGCCCATCAATAAGATGTCCATCTCCTCTAAAATCAGGCAACACTGGCCATTCAAGCCAAGGTATATGAGGAATAGGAATACCATAAGAAAATTTCTTGACAAAAAGATGATCTCCTATAAGTAAAGTTCTTTTCATAGAACCACTTGGTATAACAAAGGCTTGAGCTATAAAAAATATCACAAGAAGAACAATAATAACTGTGCCTGTCCAACTATTGGAAAAATCATAGAGTTTTTTTATTTTTTGTTTCATTAAAATATCCTTATAATTTAGTAGCTTTTATAGTATTAGACATAAGCATAGCTATTGTCATAGGACCTACACCTCCAGGAACTGGTGTGATATAAGAACATTTTTTGGATACTTTTTCAAAATCAACATCCCCTACCAATTTTCCATTATCTAATCTGTTAATGCCAATATCCACAACTATCGCACCTTCTTTTATCATGTCTTCTGTGATAAGTCCTGCTTTTCCAACACCAACTATAACAATGTCAGCTCTTTTTGTATGCTCTTTCAAATTTTTTGTGTATATATGACAAATATCAACTGTTGCATTTTCATTTAAAAGCAAAGCGGCCATGGGTTTACCCACAATATTACTAGCACCAATTACACAAACATCTTTTCCTTGTAACTCTATTTTGTATTCTTCAAACATTTTCATAACACCAAGAGGTGTGCAAGGAACAAAACCATTCAATCCTAACACCAATCTTCCCATATTAAAAGGATGAAAACCGTCAACATCTTTTTTAGGATCAATAGTTTCAAGTATTTTTGTTTGATTTATATGTTTTGGAAGAGGAAGTTGCACTAAGATACCATTTATATTACTATTTTCATTCATTAGTTTAATAGTATTTAATATCGCTTCTTCTTTGATATTTTCAGGCATTTCATGAACAACAGAATAAATACCAACTTCTTTACAAGCTTCAGCTTTTTTCTTTACATAAACCATACTAGCAGAATCATTTCCTATGAGTATAACTGCAAGTCCCGGAGTTATAGAAGCTTGTTTTAATAATTCAACTTCTTTTGCAACTTCACCTTGAATTTTTCTAGCCAATTCTTTACCATTTAATAAAATCATATCCAACCTTAAATATTTTAACGGTATAATACAATATTTGAAATTATATGGGGATAAAATGAAGTTTTCTTTTTGGATTTTAATTTTAAATTTAGTGTTTTTGCAAGCAAATAACTCTTTTATAACAAAAATGGAATATGCTACAATGTTATATAAAAACCCAAGAGGTATCGGATGTGATAAATGCCATGGTATAAAAGGAGAAGGCACAATAATAGCTAAATATAAAGAAAAGGGAGAAATAAAATATTTAAAAGCTCCATCAATTAATAATTTATCAAGAAAAGAGTTTTTTAAGACTTTTAAAAGCAAAAATCATAAAATTATGCCAAAATATTTTTTAACTAACAAAGAGATAAATACATTATATTTATATTTACAAAAAATTAACAAAAAAACAAAAAGGTGAAAAATGAATACACAAAAATCTCAAAATGCTTTTAAAGAAGCCAAAAAAGTTATACCAGGAGGTGTTGATTCTCCTGTAAGAGCTTTCAAAAGTGTAGGTGGCACTCCTATTTTTATAGAAAAAGGTGAGGGTGCATATTTGCAAGATATAGATGGAAATAAATATATAGATTTTTTACAAAGCTGGGGTCCTTTAATATTTGGACATTGCGATCAAGATATAGAAAAAGCAGTTATAAAAGCTGTCCAAAAAGGTCTTAGTTTTGGTGCTCCTACAACTGTTGAAACCGAACTTGCAAAAGAGATTTGTGAATTATTTGACGATATTGACAAAATAAGATTTGTAAGCAGTGGAACCGAAGCAGTAATGAGTGCTATACGACTTGCTAGAGGATACACAAGAAGAGATGATATAGTAAAATTTGAAGGATGCTATCATGGACATAGTGATTCTTTGCTTGTTCAAGCAGGAAGTGGAGCCGTAACTTTTGGATCTCCTAGCTCACCAGGAGTTCCTGCTGATTTTACTAAACATACTTTACTTGCAAAATACAATGATATAAAAAGTGTTGAAAAATGTTTTCAAAATTCAAATAATATTGCTTGTGTAATTATAGAGCCAATCGCTGGAAATATGGGACTTATACCTGCTGAAGAAGAATTTTTACAGTCCTTGAGAGAATTATGCAATAAAAATGGAACTCTTCTGATTTTTGATGAAGTTATGAGTGGTTTTAGAGCAAGCATTAAAGGCTCAAGAAAATTTACAAAAGTAAATCCAGATATAGTAACTTTTGGAAAAGTCATAGGCGGAGGAATGCCAGTAGGAGCTTTTGCAAGTAGTGCAAAAATTATGAATGAATTAAGCCCAGATGGACCAATATATCAAGCAGGGACTTTAAGCGGTAATCCAGTAGCTATGAATGCGGGATTGGCCAGTATAAAAAAAATAAAAAACAATCCAAGAATTTATGATGAACTAGAAAAAAAAGCAATAAAATTGACAGAAGGATTCAAAGAATATGCCAAAGATAATGATATAACATTGCAAACATCTGTAAGAGGCAGTATGTTTAGTTTCTTTTTCAACGAAAATCCAGTTAAAAATTTTGATGATGCCCTAAAAAGTGATACAAAAATGTTTGCCTCATTTCATTCAAAGATGCTTCAAAATGGAGTTTATTTTGCTTGTAGCCAATTTGAAACAAATTTTATATCTACTGTAATTGATAATAATACAATAGAAAATGTTTTAAATATATCTAAAAAAATATTTAATGAGTTAAAAAATGGAAGATAAACCAAAATATGGCAAAATAATTGAAGGAGCTGAGCAGTTATCGCTTGGCATCTCAATGGTTGTTGCCGTTCTTATCGGAATTGGTATAGGAATAGGATTAAAAAAACTATTTGGAATTTCATGGCTTTTTTGGATAGGAGTTTTTATAGGAATTGCTGCAGCAATATTAAATGTTTATAAAGCTTATAAAAAACAGTTAAAAGAATTAGATAAATTGAAAGACGATGTAAGATATAAAAATTATAAAGATGATAGCGATGATGATGATGAAAAATATTAAAAAACAACTTTTTATTTATATTATTTTAGATATTTTTATTTTTATTTTTTCCATTTTTAAAGGTTATGTTTGGATTTTAAATACCCAAATAGCTTTTTTAAGCAGTTTATGCATTATTCTGCTTTCTTTTTTATCTTATGTGAAAAATGTCAATAAACAAGTAAAATTGGTCGGCGATTTAATAGATGATAGAGATATTATTGATGAGTTAAATGATCCGTATGAACTTTATGAAGATACAAATACAAAAGCAAAAAAAAGAGCTGAGAAAATTAAAATATCTATGAAAAATTTATCAAAAAGCAAAGGTGGGGCAGTTTCATTTTTAAGATTGATTGGATATTTGATACTGATTGCTGGATTTTTTTTGCTCGTAAAAATAAAATTATTTTTGGTGATACCATATATCATAGGTATTTCTATTGTTCCTGTTGGAGGATTAATTAATGCTATTTATCAAAGGTAATTCTAATGATATAGAATTTTTATCTATATCTATAATAGCTTGAGTTTTAGTGGCAATATCTTTTAAAAAGTGATCATCTACTTTTGTTGTTTTGTCTCCTGAAATTTGTAAAATAAAAATAGGATATTTTTTTGTTTTATAAATAATATGTTCTCCTGTTTTTAGATTTAATTTTGTTGTTATAATATTGGATTTTTGAAAAACATCATAAATTTTAGTTAAAAGTTTTAAAAATGGTTCAACTTTGATATAAATATCTGGAAAAGTAGGGTCTAAAATCTTTTGATGTTTAGTCTCTGAAGTAGTCGAAAATGAACTTATGCAAAGATCTATAATGGTATAAATATTAACTTTACTTTTAGCTTCTTCACTAAAACTAAAAGTTTTATTCGGTTTTTTATAAAGTCTTATACCGATATTTGTATCGTCGCTATATCCGACAGTAATAGCAAAAAAATTATATTTTCCAAAATTAAGATCTATAATAGTTGTCTTAAATCCATAATCATGACTTGCATAAGAAGATGCTAATTTGAAAATTTCTTTTGCAGAAATAAAACCCAATAAAAACTGAGCCTCTTTGTTTATAAAAGATACTTTTGCTTCTTTGTTGAATATTATCAAAGGATTATAGTCATGTTCAACCCATTTTTCAAATAAATCCATTTTTATCCATTCTTTTATCTATATTATAACAAAATTTAACTAAAATTACAGTTATGAATATTTATCAAATAAGTGACAATTTTACTTTAGACAATTATATCTTGGCAAAAGAGTTAATGCGTTTAGCAAATCTTTCTCCCAATGCTTTTAGATACTGGAAAAAATGTGTAGCAGTAAAATATTATAAAAGTAGAGTTGTTTTTTTACATAAAAAATATATTCATGAAAAATATACAGACCTTATAGATAAATGCTCATCTCTTGAAGGACTTGTGCAATCTTCTGCATTTTGCAGATGCACCAATCTTTCATCATCTCATTTAACAAAAAGCAATCATTCTAAGATTTACGATATTTTAAATATTGAAGTTATAGAGGGTATAAAATTTATCAATTTTAAAAAATTTCTTGCACAATATAATCTTGACTATACTTACACTGTTTATATTGAAAAATGTAAATATTTTGCACCTTTAGAAAAAAAAATTAAACTTACAAAAAAATTATGCCTTGGTTATTATTAACATTTTTTTAATGTATTCTAGTTTTCTTCTTTTTATTTCCAAGCCTATTTCTTTACCTTTAAAACCATCTTTTAAAACTTCTGATGATTTTACATCTGTTTTTAATTTATTTTGAAATACATGAAAATCTATAGCTTTTTTGATAATATTTTTTTGATAATTTTCAAGCCAAAATTTAATCGGTATTACAAGCGAAACTTCCAATAATAATTGATCAGAAAAATCATTTTTATATAAATACTCTATCTGTTTTTTATAAAATTTTTCATATTCTTTTGGAGCATTTATTGCTTTTAATAATTCAAAAATATTTAAATTAAAAACTTTACTTATAATGTATAAAAAGTAAAATTTATATATTTCATGATAAAAATATTTTTGATATTTATAAAATATTTTTATAGCTTGATAGCATTGTAATTGATTTATATTTTTATGAAAAATTTTATTAAAAATATCAAGTTTGCAACAATAATAAAGTCCATAATACAAATATTTTGCACTAAAAAGTTTTTCAAATTCCCAAAAAATTCTTTCTTTGCTTAAATCATTTAAAGATATATTTTGCATGATCTTTAATGATTGTTTTTCGCATTTAAAACCAAATCTTGCACTAAACTCGATAGCTCTTAAAACTCTTAAACTATCTTCAGCAAAACTATTTTTTGATACAATTTTAATCATTTTTTTTTGTATATCTTTTTTTCCGTTCCAAAAATCCAATAATTTATTATTAAAAATATTTATCATCAAAGCATTCATTGTAAAATCTCTTCTCTTGGAAGCTTCTTTTTCATTTGTAGTTATTTTGATTTTAAATGCTTTGTGTCCAAAGCCAATTTTTTTTTCAATTCTTGGCAAAGATATATCTATATTTTTCCATTTATAAACAAAAAAACTTTTTCCAACTCCAATAGCACCAAAATCTTGCATTATTTTTTTAAAATCATTTTCACAAACATCATAAACTTCGATATCCAAATCCGAAACTTTTCTATTCAAAAAAATATCACGAACAGATCCACCGACTAAATAAGCTCTATTAGTAAATTTTGATAAATAATTTTTAAGAATTAAATAATTTTGATAATGCTCTTCATTTGCTATTTTATTTATTGGCATTTTCTTTCAATCTTGCATCGATTGTTGCCAAAAGGTATTCTAAAAAGTTAAGTGTCAAATCAACTTTTGCTTCAATATTTTTATTATTAGGAGCTTTAAATCCTTCAAAAAGAACTAAAATTCTTTCTCGCAAGTTTTTTAAAAATATTTCTTCACTTGTTTTTAAATGTTCTTGAGCAAGATTGTTATTAACTGTTTCATTGTTCATATTGTTTTCATTATTTTTATCATCAATTGTTTCGTTATCAATTTCAGCCAAAGCAGAAAGAACTAAATCTTTTAATTCCATAATTTTAATAACCACCTTTCAAATTCTAAAAATTCTGGTTTGCTATCCATGTTTATAAAAAACTCTTTCATTTCTTCATTTGTGCCATCAAAATTTTTTCTGATACCAGATAATCTTTTTATAGCGATTTTAGCCTCTTTATTATCTGGATCTTTTTTTAAAATTTCTTTATATATTTCAAGAGCTTCATCTTTTAGCCCTTGAAGTTCATAAATGGAAGCTAGAGTTAATGTTTTCATATGTTGTTAGCTATAATAGTCCCAATTTCACTTGTGGAACAAACTTTTTTAGCTCCATATTTTGATATATCTCCTGTTCTATATCCATCAGCCAAGGTTTTTGTTATAGCTTCGTCGATCAATTTTGCACCTTCGTTTTCACCTAAAGAATATTTTAACATCATTCCAGCACTTGATATAGTAGCTATAGGATTTGCTTTTCCAAGACCAGCAATATCTGGAGCTGATCCATGAATAGGTTCATAAAGACCTACACTTCCACCCATAGAAGCTGATGGCAAAAGACCAATAGAACCGCTAATCATACTTGCTTCATCACTTAAAATATCACCGAAAATATTACCCGTAAGTATAACATCAAATTGCTTTGGGTCTCGGATTAATTGCATTGAAGCATTATCAACATACATATGAGTTAGCTCAACTTCAGGATAATTTTTAGAAACTTCTATAACTGTTTCTCTCCACAATTGACTGACTTCTAAAACATTTGCTTTATCAACCGAACAAACTTTTTTTCTTCTTTTTTGTGCAATCTCAAAAGCAACTTTAGCTATCCTTTGTATCTCTTTTTTTGTATAAACCATTGTATTGTAAGCTTTGTCTTTGAGATTTTCTCTTGGCTTTCCAAAATATATACCTCCTGTCAATTCTCTAACAACCATTAGATCAACACCTTCAACAACCTCTTTTTTTAAAGTGCTAGCTTCACAAAGTTCATCATATATTTTAACAGGTCTTAGATTTGCAAAAGCATCTAAGCCACTTCTAAGTCTTAAAAGTCCTGATTCCGGTCTTTTATCTCTTGGTAAATTATCCCATTTATAACCACCGATTGCACCAAATAAAACAGCATCTGATTTTAATGCACCATCTAAAGTTTCTTGAGGAAGTGGATCTGCATATTTATCATAAGCACAGCCACCCATTAAATATTCTTTATAATTGAATTGGATATTTCTTTTTTTGCCAACAGTATTTAAAACTTTGATAGCTTCATCTACTATCTCTGGACCTATTCCATCACCTTTTATAACTGCGATATTGTATTGTTTCATTTTTATGCCTCCATTCTTTCTTTTGCATAATTCATTAGTCCACCAGTAGCAATAAGTTCTTGCATAAAAGGAGGAATTGGAGTGAAATTATATATTTTTTTTGTATTTATATCTTCTATTTTTCCATCATCAAAATTTATTTTTATCAAATCTCCTTCTTTTATCTCATCAGTTTGAGGAAGTTCAAAAATAGGAAGCCCCATGTTAAAAGCATTTCTATAAAAAATTCTTGCAAATGACTTAGCCACAACTGCCGAAACTCCAGCAGCTTTTAAGGCTATTGGAGCATGTTCTCTGGAACTGCCACAACCATAATTTTCTCCTGCAACAATAATATCACCGGGGTTTAATTTTGTTTTAAACTCTGGATCTTTGTCTTCCATTACATGCATAGCAAGTTCATGAGGATCTGAAGTGTTTAAATATCTTGCAGCTATAATCAAATCAGTATCTATATTATCACCAAATTTCCAAACTTTACCAGTTATTATGTTCATCATATTTCCTTCTAATATTTTGATCAAAAGCCATTTTATCAAAAAATGGGTATAAAGAAGTTTAAAGTAAAAAAAGATATAATTTAATTAAAATTATAAATTTTTATAAGGGACGATATAGTGAAGAAAAATAAAGATTTTTTACGAATAATAGTTGAAAATGATTTAAAAACAGGTAAATATAAAGAAGTTATTACTAGATTTCCACCTGAGCCTAACGGTTTTCCTCATATCGGACATGCAAAAGCCATATATATCAACTTTGGTATAGCAAAAGATTTTAATGGTCATTGTAATTTAAGAATGGACGATACTGATCCCGTTAAAGAAAATACAAAATATGTTGAAGCCTTAAAAAATTCTGTAAAATGGCTTGGATTTGATTGGGGTGAAAAAGTTTATTTTACTTCGGATTATTTTCCAAAACTTTATAATTATGCAAAAGAACTTATAAAAATGGGTAAAGCTTATGTGGATAGTTTAAATGAAGATGAGATAAAAGAGTATAGAGGGACTGTTACAAGTGCAGGAAAAAGAAGTAAATATGCCAATAGAAGTATAGAAGAAAATCTTGAACTTTTTGATAGAATGAGAAAAGGTGATTTTAAAGACGGTGAGCATATACTTAGAGCCAAGATAGATATGAGCGCATCAAACATGAAGATGAGAGATCCGCTTTTATATCGCATAAGACATGCTTATCATTTTAGAACAAAAGATGAGTGGTGTATATATCCTATGTATGATTTTGCTCATCCTTTGTCTGATTATATCGAGGGAGTAACTCATTCTATTTGCACACTTGAATTTGAAAATAACCGTGAGCTTTATGATTGGATACTTGATACTCTTGAGCTTAAACCGCCAAGGCCATATCAATATGAATTTGCAAGACTTGATATGAATTATACCATGATGAGCAAAAGAAAACTTTTGGAACTTGTAGAAAAAAAGATAGTAAGCGGTTGGGATGATCCAAGAATGCCGACTATTGCAGGGCTTAAAAGAAGAGGTTATACTCCTGAGTCAATTTTAAATTTTTGCGAACAGATAGGAATCGCAAAAGCAAACTCCATTGTTGATGTATCTCAATTAGAATTTTGCATAAGAGATGATTTGAATAAAAAAGCTCCAAGAGTTATGTGTGTGCTAAATCCTTTGAAAGTTACCATAATAAATTATGAAGGAAGTGAAGAGATAGAAGCTTCATATTATCCAAAAAATGTAGCAAAAGAGGGCAGTAGAAAAGTTCCTTTTTCAAATACCATATATATAGAAAAAGATGATTTTGCCGAAAATTCTCCAAAAGGATACTTTCGTTTAACACCAACTCAACCTGTAAGATTAAAACATGCTTATATTATCTCTTGTGAAGAGGTGATAAAAGATAAAGAGGGAAATATCATAGAGATAAAAGCAAAATATTATCCAGAGTCAAAAAGCGGACAAGATAAAAGTGGTATAAAAGTAAAAAGTGCTATTCAATGGGTTAGTCAAAAAGAGGCAAGGAAAGTAGAAGTTAGAGTATATGACAGACTTTTTAAAAGCGAAAACCCAAAAGATATAAAAGATATCAATCCGAACTCTTTAAGAATTATCAAAAATGCTTTTGTAGAGCCTGCCGTGATAGAGAATAAAATCTATGAAAGATTTCAATTTGAAAGAGAGGGGTATTTTTATAAAGACCCTATTGATTACAGCGAAGAAAATCCTGTATTTAACAAAATTGTAGGGTTAAAAGATTCTTGGACAAAGAAAAAGAAAATTTCAAACGATAAAAAAGAGATTAAAAAACCACTGAGCAAAGAAGAAAAGAAAATTTTTGAAAGATATACAAACAATTTAAAACTAAACTATAAAATAGCAAACATACTTTCAAGAGATAAACAACTCTCAAAACTTTTTGAAGAAGTTTTATCTATGGTAAATGCTCCCATAAGTGTAGCAAACATCATAGCAAATGAAGTAGCAAAAGAGTTAAAAATATCTAAAACTTTAAACTTTACAGCCAAAGAGATAGCACAGTTAGCCCAAATGATAGAAAGTAAGACAATCTCAAGCAAAATATCAAAGCAAGTTTTTGAAAAGATGGTAAAAAGCGGAAAAAGTCCAAAAGAGATAGTTGAAGAAAATAATTTAACTCAGATAAGCGATCCTGCTAAATTGGAACCTATTATAGATGAAGTTATAACAAAATTTCCGGAAAATGTAATTAAATATAAAGAGGGCAATAAAAAGATATTTGGTTTTTTTATAGGACAAATTTTAAAAGCTACAAATGGTAAAGCAAATCCAAAAATAGTAAATGAAATTATATTAAAAAAGCTAAAGAATAACGAATAAAGAGGTAATTATTTTTTGATATAATAACTTCCATTTGTAGCAATTTTTTTAATAAAACCTTTTGGCACAAAAGAGATATCAGCATGTCCTACAAAAAGTAAGCCACCAACTGGTAAAAGAGTATAAATATTTGCAAGAGCTTTTTTCTTTTGAGTTTCATTAAAATATATAAGCATGTTTCTGCAAAATATCACTTCAAATTTTCCAAGTTTCAAAAAAGAATCATCAAAAATATTTTGGTGTAAAAAATATGTATTTTGTTTAAATAAAACATCAATACAATATTTATTTTCAGTTTTGGTGAAATATTTATTCCTTAATTTGGGAGGCAATGGAGTAAGAGAACGCTCACGATAGCATCCTTTTTGTGCAACCGATATTGCATCACTGTTTAAATCTATACCTGTAATACGAATATTATCATTGTTAATTTCTTTAAGAAATATAAGGATAGAATATACTTCTTCGCCACTTGAACTAGGAGCACAAAGAATATTTTGAACTCTTTTTTCTTTCATATATTCTGCTAAAATTTTCAAATGTCCTATTTCTCGATAAAAATATGTTTCTCCAACTGTAAGCATATTTATTAGCTTTATTTTAAGCTCTGCAGAATTTCTTAAAGCATTTTTTAATTCTATAAAATTACATAAGTTGTTCTTGATAGCAAATCTTTCTATTTTTCTTAGTGTTATATATTCTTGTTTTTCATAATCAAGTCCAAATTCTTGTTTTATATCTTGAAGCAATTCTTTTGCATCATTATCATCAAAATTTAAATTCTTTTTTGTGGTATCATTTATCCAAGAGGTATCTTTTTTTTTCTTTTTAAGCCAAGAAAACATTTATTTCCTTTATTATTTTTTCAATACAAAGAACAGACGAGACAGCATTAATCTCCTTTGCTCTTTTAGGCATTCCATATACTATAGATGTTTTTTCATCTTGAGCAACACAATAATATCCAGCATCTTTTAATGCTTTAAGTCCTTTTGCTCCATCAGATCCAATACCGCTTAGTAAATATGCTTGAATATCATAATTTGTTATTTTGCTAGCCGAGAAAAATAATTCATCAATGTTTGGGTGGTAAATACCTTTAAAATCAGTAATTTTTTGAAGCATCAATCCATTTCTTTGTTCAAGTCGTGCAGTATCATTAAGCAGATAGATAGTATTATTATTTATATTTTCGCAAGAGGTTTCACAAAAAACAACTTCTGTTGTTTTGTTTATTCTATTAAGCCGTTTTGCAAAAGAAGCAATGGCAATTTTATCCATATGTTGAGCAATAATAATACTTCCCTCAATTTTTTGTCTAAGAGAAGTAATTATTTTTTCTATAAGTCCCGGGCCTCCTGTGGAGGCACCTATTAAAAGGAGTTTAGGCTTTGAAAAGTTCAAGTGTATTGTTTAATTCTTCTGTAAGTTTGCTAAGATGTTCAGCTGCACCTGCTATCTCTTCTACACTACGAGCATTTTCGGTTGAAATAGTTGTGACATTGGTTATATTTTCTATAACATTTTTCATTTCATTAGAAATAAAATTAGAACTTTGTGCTGATTCTTGACTTGCTTCTTCTGCATCTTGCAATGCAGCAGTTACATTTGTTATTTGCTCATTTACTATATCTGCTTTTTTAGTTGCTGCATTTACTTGTTTTGTATTTTCTTGCATTTGAGAACTTGTTTCATTTATGGATTGTAAAACAAGATTAATTGTTCCCGTGATCTCTGTAAGAGATTTTTGTGTGCGTTCTGCCAATTTTCTAACTTCATCTGCAACTACAGCAAAACCTCGTCCATATTCACCTGCTCGAGCCGCTTCTATGGCTGCATTTAATGCAAGCAGATTTGTTTGATCCGCAATATCCCCAATAATACTTAAAACATCTTTAACTGAAGTTGCTTCACTTGCAAGTTGATCCATGCTTTGTGCAAGTTCTTCCTCTTTTTGACCTGTGGATGACATATCATTTAGCATTTCATTTATGCTTTCATTTGCTTTACTTAGTATGTCCATTGCAACAGTAACATTTTTTTCACTTTTATTAACAATTTCAACTGTATTTTTAAGATTTTCAAAAGCTTCATTTGCTTTTTTATTCATATTTGCCATAAGTGTTGCTTCATTTTCAGCTCTTTGTCCTATTTCAAGAGATGTAGCAGATAATTCTGCTGAAACTGATGCATTTTCGCTTGCATTTTCTTTTGATTTTCGGACTGTTTCTTGCACCTTTTCGATAAAATTATTGATTTTTATAGCAAGCTTGCCCAATTCATTTTTTCCAATAATTGGCATTCGTTTTGTTAAATCTCCATCGCTACTTGAAAGTTCTTCGGCATTATCTTGAATAATTTGAAGATTTTTAATGATAAAATTTGAAATATAAAAAGCTAAAATAAATGCAAGGGCAATACCAATAATAACCACAACAATCATAATTATTTTATGAGATGCAATAATAGCATCATTCTTTTTTCTAATATTCTCTTGAAAATTGGAAACTTTTTTATCTAAAGAGAAAAAAGAGATAAGCATTTTATCGCCAAGTCCGTCTAATTTATCTACTTTATTTGGAATATTAGATGTCATTAAAGTTGTCATTTCGTTTAACTCTTCTCTCATTTCTTGCACAGAAGATTGAAAACTTTTGTCCATATTGTTTGTTATACTCATTGCCAAATTTAATTTTGTATTCGCTTTTTTAAGAGAAATTAGATATCTTTGTTTTTTTTGTTCTGTCTTTTCTTCCAAGCTAACATTGGCTCTATCTAACAATCTTAACATTTGTTTTTGAGCATCTGAAGTTGCTTTTACAAAATTATCAACTTTTTGAATTCGCTTAATACTTTTTGCTGAACTTAAGATGCCATCATATCCCACACCACTGATTATAATAATCACGGTAATCATTGCAATAGATGCTCCAAAAAGAATTGTTTTTAAGCTCATATTGTTCATATTTTAACCCTTAATATAAATTTTTATCTAATTTTACTATTTATGATATTAAATTAAACTTTATTTATGTTATACTTTTTTAAAAAAATTAAAAACAGGAATAAAAATGAAAACCTATGATTTTATCTCATGGAATGTAAATGGTATAAGAGCGATTGATAAAAAAGGTGCATTAAGATGGATAGATGATGTAAAAGTTGATTTTCTTGCTCTTGAAGAGATAAAAGCAAAAAAAGAGCAAATTCCTGCTACTTTATTTGATAAAACTTTTAAGCATCTTTATGTAAATTCTGCAACTATTGCTGGAAGGCATGGAGTTGCTTTGTATTGTGATGTAGAGCCGTATTACGAAAGCAATGGTTGGGATATTGATACTTTAAAAGAGGGTAGAATAAACGAAATACATTTTAAAACAGATAAATATAATATAGCATTTTTTAATATTTACTTTCCAAATGGTCAAATGAGCGAAGAGAGACTTCGATATAAACTTGAATTTTATGATAGATTTTTACAATATGCCGAGGATTTAAGAAAAGAGAGTAAATCCATCATAGTTTGTGGAGATTTCAATATTGCTCATAAACCCATAGATTTAAAAAGACCAAAAGCTAATGAAAAAAACTCTGGATTTTTACCTATTGAAAGAGCTTGGATTGATAAAATGATAGATTTGGGATATGTTGATACTTTTAGATATATAAATGGTGAGATAGAACAACAATACACTTGGTGGTCATATAAATTTAATGCCAGAAAAAATAATGCCGGCTGGAGAATAGATTATTTTTTTGTTAGTGATGATTTAAAAGAAAACATCATAGATGCTAAAATTCTTCAAAATATCACAGGAAGCGATCATTGTCCTATTGGTTTAGAAATTAAATTATGACAATAGTAAAGCCTCTTTGATTGCATTAATATAGCTTTTTATTGAAGGGTGTTTATTTTTATAAGCTATATCAAAAGCTGTTCCATGATCAACTGAAGTCCTAATAATAGGTAAGTTTAAACTAACATTTATACTATCTTCAAAATATAAAGCTTTAATAGGTATCAATCCTTCATCATGATACATAGCTACAAAATATTTTATTTTTTTTCTATTTTTTGGACTAAAAGTAGCATCAGGAACCAACGGACCGTAAAATATATTTTTTTTGAAAAATTTATTTGCTTTTTCGATAGCTTTTGATATTTGTTTTTCTTCATCTCCTATAACTCCATTATCTCCTGCATGAGGATTGAGTCCTAAAACAGCTATTTTTTTTGCTTTTATAGAATTTTCCAAATCAACAAAAAAATTAAAAAGTTGAGTTTGTTTAACTCTTTTTGAAACTTCTTTTATCGGAATATGTTGAGTAAATAAACAAGCGAACATTTTAGAACATCCTATCATCATGATAGCTTCTTTTTGAAAAATATCACTTAAAACTTCTGTATGCCCCTTATAGGAAATACCAGCTTTATTCCAAGCTTCTTTGTTTATAGGAAGAGTAACGATAGCTTTTACTTCATTTTTTTTTGCCAAAGATATAGCTTTTTTGAATGATAGAAAAGAGTAATAACCACTTTTTTTAGAGACAATTCCGGGGTTTATAGTAAAATTATTACCAACACTACAAGTTTTAAAATCTTGTGGGATTTTGATATTAAGTTTTTTAGAGCCTTGGATAAGCATACTTTTATCTATACAATAAATAGGTTTGCAAATCTTTTTTACTTTTTTGTGAGCTCTTAATGCAATCTCCAATCCAATTCCATTTAAATCTCCAATACTAATAGCAATCTTCAAAATACTCTCCTATTTTTTATGTTATAATACCACAAAAAGTCTAATATTAACAAGGAGCATAAAATGACTTTGGGAGTAAATATTGATCATATAGCAGTTTTAAGAGAAGCTAGAAAAGTTCAAGACCCTGATCCTGTTGATGCTTTGTCTTTAGCAAGATTAGCAGGAGCTGATCAAATAACTATTCATTTAAGAGAAGATAGAAGGCATATTGATGATAATGATGTAAGAAGAATTATAGAAAATTCTCAACTTCCAATAAATCTCGAATGCTCGATAAATCCTGATATTATAGAAACAGTTGTAAAATTAAAACCTCATCGAGCAACAATAGTTCCAGAAAAAAGAGAAGAAGTTACAACAGAAGGGGGATTGGATATCCCAACTTATCATGAAAAAATTGACAGTGTTGTTAATTTTTTAAAAGCAAACGATATAGAAGTTTCTTTGTTTATTGATCCGACAATCGAAATGATAAGAGCTTCTAAAATTTTAATGGTTGATTGGGTAGAACTTCATACTGGAAAATATGCAAATATTCATTCAATGTTATATAGCAATTTAAAATATAACAGAAATAGCATAAAAGAGTTAGATATCCAAAGAAGAGAGCTGAAAAAAATGTTAAAAAATGCTCTTGAGCAATTAGTCATCGCATCACAAGAAGCTAAAAATTTTGGATTGAAAGTGGCAGCAGGTCATGGACTTAATTATCAAAATGTAAAAGATGTGGCAAATATTAAAGATATTGAAGAACTTAATATCGGACAATGTATAATAGCAAGAAGCATTTGGATAGGATTCCAAAAAGCTGTGAGTGATATGATAAAAATTGTTAAATAAGAAGGTAAGATATGATAGCTTGTGATTTGGGATCAAATACATTACGAATAGTTCAACTTGATTGTGAAACTAAAAAAAGAATCAAAGAATATGAAAAAACAGTAAAAACCGCAGATGGATTGCAAAAAACCGGAGAAATAAATAAAAATACAATAAACAGAATAATTCAAGCATTAGAAGAAGCAAAAAAATGTATAGATTTTTCAAGCGATGAAGTTGTTGCTGTTACAACTGCCGCCTTAAGATTGGCATCAAATAGTGATAAAGTTATAAATAAAATTAAAAAAGAAACTGGCATTGAATTTAAAATTATTAGTGGAACACAGGAAGCGGATTGGACAGCTCTTGCGGTTAGTGAAACTCTTAAAAAAATTGATTTTGAATATAAAGATTTTATACTTTTGGATTTGGGTGGAGGTTCTAGTGAATTGTATATAAAAAAAGATGATAGAGCATTTATAAAAAGTTCTAATATAGGAATTGTTACAATAACTCAAAAATACAACTCTTTTGAAGAAGTTAAAAATAGTTTGGAAAACGAAACAGATGAAATAAAAAAGTTTATTGAAGAATTATATAAAACTTTTAAAAAACCAAAAATATTTGTCAGCACAGCAGGAACAGCCACCACTTTAGCTGCTTTCAAAAAAGGGATTGATTATAAACATTATTCTCATGATCAAATTACAGGAACAAGATTAAACACAAAAGAGATTCAAGAATTATTACAAAAACTTTTATCTATGGATGAAGAAAATAGAAATAAATGGATCGGAGTAGGCAGGGCAGATTTAATATTTAGTGGAATTGCTATTTTGCTACATATATTAAAATTGGCTGATTTTGATGAAATGATTGTTATTGATGATGGACTTAGAGAAGGATTAGCCATAGCAAAATGTAATGAAAATTCAAAATTGGATTCAATTGTTAATGCATCAAAAACTTAAACGATAAGCACTGATTTATTTTATTTTGATATAATACATGACTTTATTTCCACAATCGGTAATAATATAAAAATAAAAAAGGAGAGCAAAATGCAACTCTCAGGCTCACAAATGGTAATAGAAGCATTGCATAAAGAAGGTGTAACAACTGTTTTTGGTTATCCGGGTGGTGCTATCATGAATGTTTATGATGAAATTTATAAACAAAATTATTTTGAACATATTTTAACAAGACACGAACAAGCAGCTATTCATGCAGCAGATGGATATGCTAGAGCAAAAGGTGATGTCGGTGTAGCATTTGTTACAAGCGGACCAGGTTTTACAAATGCAGTTACTGGTCTTGCTACGGCTTATATGGATTCTGTTCCGATAGTAGTTATCAGTGGTCAAGTTCCTATAACAATGATAGGCACAGATGCTTTTCAAGAGATAGATGCTGTTGGTATAAGCAGACCATGCACAAAACATAATTTTTTAGTAAAAGATGTAAACGAACTTCCTCGTATTTTAAAAGAAGCTTTTTATATAGCAAGAACAGGAAGACCGGGACCAGTTCATATTGATTTACCAAAAGATGTTACAGCCCAAATAGGAGAATTTGTTTATCCAAAATCAATAAAATTAAAAACATATAAACCAAACTATAAAGGCAATCCAAGACAAATAAAAAAAGCTATAGACTTGATAACTCAATCTCAAAAACCTATTCTTTATTTAGGTGGCGGAATTATGAACTCAAGTGCAACAAAACAGATAAGAAAATTTGTTGACATCACTGGTATTCCGGCAGTAGAGACACTTATGGCAAGAGGTTCGTTACCTTATGACCATCCTCTTCTTCTTGGAATGCTTGGAATGCATGGAAGTTATGCAGCAAATATGGCCATGAGTGAAGCTGATTTGATAATAGCAGTTGGAGCAAGATTTGATGATAGAGTTACTGGAAGACTTAGCGAATTTGGCAAACAAGCGAAAATAATTCATATAGATATAGACCCTAGTAGCATCGGAAAATTGGTAGATATCGATATTCCTATTGTTGGAGATATAAAAAATGTTTTAGAAGATAGTATTTCAAGAATTAAAGATAAAATTAAAAAAGAAAAATTTTTACCTTGGATAGAACTTTTAAAAAGATACAATGAAATTCATCCTCTAACTTTTGAAGATAGTGATAAAGTTATAAAACCTCAGTGGGTTATAAAAAAAGTTGGTGAAATTCTTGGAGATAAAGCCATTATAACAACTGATGTTGGACAGCATCAAATGTGGACTTCTCAATTTTATCCTTTTACTAAACCAAGACAATTTATAACAAGTGGCGGACTTGGAACTATGGGGTTTGGTCTTCCTGCTGCTATGGGAGTTAAAAAAGCAAAAGAAGATAAAATAAGCATTAACTTTTCAGGAGATGGTTCAATTTTGATGAATATACAAGAGTTAATGAGTGCAGTAGAAAGCAAAATTCCTGTTATAAATATTATTTTAAATAATAATTATTTGGGTATGGTAAGACAATGGCAAACATTTTTTTATGACAAAAGATATGCTTCAACAGACCTTTCAATGCAACCTGATTTTGTTAAATTGGCAGAAAGTTTTGGCGGAGTTGGTTTTAGATGTAAAACAAAAGAAGAATTTGAAGAAGCATTGGACAAATCAATCAAAAGTGGAAAAGTTGCTTTAATAGATGTCGTTATTGATAGACTTGAAGATGTTTTACCAATGGTTCCCGCAGGTGGAACATTATATAATATGATGTTAGATTTTAAGGAATAAAAAATGGAAGAATTAACTACAAGACGAGTAATATCTGTTATAGTTTTAAATGAACATGGAGTTTTATCAAGAATTTCAGGTTTATTTGCAGGAAGGGGATACAATATAGAATCATTAACTGTCGCTCCTGTTCCTGATAGTGAATTTTCAAGATTTACAATAGTAACAAGTGGAAATGCAAAAGTTATAGAGCAGATAGTAAAACAACTTCATAAATTGATACCAACATACAAAGTTATAGAAAATGCAGATTTTGTTGAAAAAGAGATGGCTTTAGTTAAAATACCTCTTGAATCTGATCTTAACGGACTTGATGCTATTTTAAAAGCATACAATGGAACTATCGCAAATGCAGGAAGTGATTTTATCATAGTCATGATAGCTGATGACAACGACAGAGTAGGGCATTTTATATCAGCTATGAAAAAATATAATCCGATAAATATAGTAAGAAGTGGCTCTGTGGCTATGGAGAGATAATTTGAAATTAAATGATTTATTGCAAAAAATTGGATTAGAAAAAGTTGAAAATGATATTGATATAAATGATATAAAAGATTTAAATAACAGTGATAAAACAAATCTTACTTATATTGATGGAGAAAAGCATATTAATCAGTTAAAAAACACAAAAGCTGGAGCTGTTTTTGTTTCAAAAAAATTATCAGCTTTTGTGCCTAAAGAATGTATAAGCATTATTTGTGATAATCCTCATCTTTACATGGCAAAAAGTAGTAAATTTTTCAAAAGAAAACTGATTTCTGAAAATTATATAAAACCTGAAATAGATAAAAGTGCCTGTATAGAAAAAAATGTTTCGATAGGCTCAAATTGTAAAATAGGCAAAAATGTTATTATTTTAAATGGTGCTGTTTTGGGTGAAAATATAACAATAAAAGATAATAGCATTATTTATCCAAATGTTTCTATTTATAATGATACTATAATCGGTAAAAATTGTGCCATTCATGCTGGGACAGTGATAGGCAGTGATGGCTTTGGATATGCTCATACAAAAACAGGAGAACATATAAAAATATATCATAATGGAAATGTTATTTTGGAAGACAATGTGGAAATAGGAGCAAATTGCACAGTGGATAGGGCAGTTTTTGGTTCAACCATTATAAAAAAAGGAACAAAAATAGATAATCTAGTTCAAATAGGACACAATTGTATCATAGGAGAAAATTCTATCATTGTATCTCAAGTTGGACTTTCAGGCTCAAGCGAACTTGGTAGAAATGTCATAATGGGAGGACAAAGTGCCACAGCAGGTCATCTTAAAATAGGAGATTTTGCAACAATAGCCGCTAGAGGAGGAGTTACAAAAAGCATAGAAGGTGGAAAAGTATATGGAGGTTTTCCTCTCATGATACACAAAGAATGGCTAAAACTTCAAGCTAAAATATCAAAAATAATTAAATAAATTAAATAGGAGATTAAAATATGGGTGGAGATCACACAACAATAAAAACAATTCAACTTGCAGGAACAAAAAGAGGTATTATTTCCGTAGCACACATAGATGAACCATACGGAAATGAATCAAAATCAGTTGTAAGCATAGGTATTTCCCTAAAAGGAGATGCAAATGAACCTGATTGGAAAGCTCATATCCCTTATGATAATCTTAATGAATTAATAGAAGCTTTGCAAGAAGCAAAAGATAAATATAAAAAATAAGCAGACTCTAAGCAAATATTTCTCTTCTTAAATTGCTTAAATACTCTTGTAAATTTTTCTACTTTTAGATATAATTTACACAAATGCTAGGAGAGTCAGTAAAACTGGCTGAGAGTAGGGATGTGTATCTCTTTATCCTTGACCTGAAGCGGATAATGCCGTCGTAGGAAAGCGAAATTCTTCTAAAATCACTTTCTAAATATTGGTATTTATCTAAAAAAATATAAAGATTTTTTATGAAAAAAGTATTAACAATCGCAGGAAGTGACAGTAGTTGTGGGGCTGGATTACAAGCAGATATAAAAACATTTTGTTCTCTGGGTGTTTATGGGCTTAGCACGGTCACTTCGATAACTTCTCAAAATAGCACAGGTGTCAAAGATATTTATCATGTATCACCAAAACTTTTAAAAAATCAATTAATAACCATTTTAAAT
This sequence comes from Campylobacterales bacterium, assembly GCA_027044945.1. GTDB lineage: Bacteria > Campylobacterota > Campylobacteria > Campylobacterales > JALSKU01 > JALSKU01. The sequence continues at coordinate 5,789 of JALUBK010000064.1, read as the reverse complement.
GATATAAAAATAGATGCTATTAAAATTGGAATGATTGGTAGTAAAGAAAATATTATGGTTTTGATAGAAGTTTTAAAAGATATAAATATACCTATTGTTTTGGATACAGTTTTTATTTCAAGTAGCGGTTCAAAGTTACTTGATGATGAAGCTTTTGAAATTTTTACTAAACGATTAATCCCATTGGCAACTCTTATAACACCAAATCTTTTAGAAGCTGAGAAACTCACAAATCAAAAAATAATTTCTTTAGAAGAGATGAAAATAGCGATAAAAAAGATTAAAGCAAAAAATATTTTTTTAAAAGGAGGGCATTTAAAGGGTGATGCTTCGGATTTATTTTATGACAATAAACATTTAACAATTTTTAATTCAAAAAGAATTATATTTGAAGATATTCATGGAACAGGATGTGTTTTATCTTCAGCTATTGCAACATTTTTAGCTAAAGGATATAAAATGGAAATTGCAATCGAAAATGCAAAAAAATATATTACTGATGCCATAAATTCCAGTATAAAAATTGGAGATGGAATGAGATATATAAACCATTCAGGAATAAAATATGAAAATTAAAGTAAATGGAAAAAATGAAATTATTGAAGAAAATATTAATTTAGAACAATATTTAAAAAATAAAAATATAAATAAAAATAGTGTTGTAGTAATGTTAAATGAAAACATTATAAAAAAACATTCTTTTGAAAATACTTTTATAAAAGAAAATGACAGTATAGAAATTTTAAGATTTGTAGCAGGAGGTTAAAATGAATCAAAAATTAATCATAGGCGGAGTCAATTTTTCAAATAGACTTTTTACAGGAACAGGAAAATTTCCTGACAAAAATCTCATACCTAAAATCATCTCTTCTAGCGGTTCCCAAATAATAACAGTAGCCTTAAGAAGAGTTGATTTTTCAACACCAGAAGAAAATATTTTGGAGTTTATACCAAAAGGGACAATTTTACTTCCAAATACTTCAGGGGCTAGAAATGCAAAAGAAGCTATAAAAATAGCAAGAATTGCCAAAGAAGCAGGTTGTGGAAATTTTGTAAAAATAGAAATCATCAATGACATGAAATATCTTTTACCTGATAATGAAGAAACAATAAAAGCCACTGAAGTTTTAGCAAAAGAAGGCTTTATCGTGCTTCCTTATGTTATGCCAGATTTAACCGTAGCAAAAAAATTGGAAAAAGCAGGAGCTAGTGCCGTAATGCCACTTGGATCTCCTATTGGATCAAATCAAGGATTGCAAACAAAATCAATGATAGAAATCTTGATAGATAATATTTCCTTGCCCATCATAGTTGATGCAGGAATAGGCAGACCATCTCAAGCTGCCGAAGCAATGGAAATGGGAGCTGATGCTGTGCTTGTTAATTCTGCTATTGCAAATGCTGATGATCCGCAAACAATGGCTGAAGCTTTTTCTCTTGCAGTAAAAGCCGGTAGAATGGCTTATTTAGCAAAAATGGGACAAATTTCTTTAGAAGCAAAAGCTTCATCACCACTTACTGGTTTTTTGCATGATTGATTTTAAACAATATAACAATTTTGAACCAATTTTAGAACATTATGAAAAATTTGATTTTGATAATTATTTTAAAAATGTAACTGATAAAGATATAGAAAAAAGTTTAAATAAAAAAAAATTGGATGAATTTGATTTTTTAAATCTTCTAAGCCATAAAGCTGGTAATTATCTTGAAGAGATGGCAGTTGTTTCACATAAAAATTATATGCAACATTTTGGAAAAGTTATAGGACTTTATATCCCTATTTATATATCAAATTACTGTTCAAGCGATTGTGCATATTGTGGTTTTAGTAAAAAAAATAAAATAAAAAGAAAACATTTGACTAAAGTTGAGATAGAAAACGAAGCAAGAGAAATAGCAAAAACAGGCATCAAACATATACTTCTTTTAACAGGTGAAGCAAAAAAAATAGCTAATTTGGAATATATTAAAATGGCTGTCGAAGTTTTAAAAAAATATTTTAGCTCTGTTTCTATAGAAATTTATCCACTTGATACAAATGATTACAAAGAATTAAAAAAAATAGGTGTTGATGGATTGACTGTTTATCAAGAAGTTTATGATAAAAATATATACAAAAAAGTTCATACTTCAGGAGAAAAAGCAAATTATTTATATAGGCTAAATACTCCAGAGCGAGGAGCTAAGGCAAATTTTAGAGCTATTAATATCGGAGTTCTTTTTGGACTTGGAGATATTCAAAAAGAAGCTTTTTTTAGTGGCATTCATGCAAAATATTTAATGGACAAATATCTTGAATGTGAAATATCATTATCTCTTCCTAGAATCAATCAAGCTGAAGGTAGCTTTAAACCAAAGTCTAATCTTGATAATAAAACTTTTTTACAAATCATGCTGGCTTACAGGATCTATATGCCTACAATAGGAATTAATATTTCAACAAGAGAAAAAGCTTCTTTTAGAGATAATTTAATAGGTTTAGGAGTAACAAAAATGTCTGCTGGATCTAAAACAGATGTTGGAGGATATGAAGGGATTGATGCTTCAACTCCTCAATTTGATATAAGTGATAACAGAAATGTTGAAGAAATAGTAAAAGTAATAAAACAAAAAGGTTACCAGCCTGTTTTTAAAGATTGGGAATTGATATAAATTTTAGGAGTTTTTATGAAAGAAATACCTTTGGGACTTTATGGAATTACAGCAGAAAATTTTGCAAACGGCAAAAGTAATGTAGAATGTGTCAAAGAGATGATAAAAAGTGGCATCAAAATCATCCAATATAGAGAAAAATATAAAAGTTTAAAAGAAAAAGCAAAAGAAGCAAAAGAGATAGCAAAAATATGCAAAGACAATGGAATAATTTTTATAGTCAATGATCATGTTGATATAGCTTTATTGGTTGAAGCTGACGGAGTTCATGTGGGGCAAGATGATATGGATATAAAAGATGTTCGAAAAATAGTTGGAAAGGATATGATAATAGGAGTTTCAACCCATGCTCCCGATGAAGCATTAAAAGCCCAAAATGACGGGGCTGATTATATAGGAGTAGGGCCAATATTTAAAACAACTACAAAAAAAAGAGAACCTGTTGGATTGGAATATTTGGAATTTGTTGTAAAAAATATAAATATCCCTTATGTGGCAATAGGCGGAATCAAAAAATATAATTTTGATAAAATAGTCCAAACTGGAGCAAAAAGAATTTGTTTAGTAAGTGAAATAGTTGGTGCAAAAAATATAGAAAAAATGATTTCCGACCTTAAAAACATTCAAAATTTATCAAAGTTTGAGTAAATTTTTTAATTGTTCAACCAACTTGTCTGCACCATGTTTTAAAACATCGTAAGCAGGCAAGCCAGTTTCTTTTGTTAATTTTTCACACTCTTTTTTAATTTCTAATCTGTCTTTTAGAAAAGAATCTACATATTCTATTCTTACATCTACTACTAAATCAGTAAAACTACTGTTTGAGTGTTTGTAAGCCAATTTATTACCTTATTTTAGAAAAATTACCTTCGTATTTATAGATTATTATAGCTAAAAAAGTGTTTAAAAGCCATTAATATAGAGATATTGATAGTGTTTTTTTGTTGTGTTACTGTGCCCAAAAACGACTAAAAATTGCTATTTTTTAAAAATTATAGAGTTGTGAAAGTCCGTATTTATAGTCTTTTGTAATTATTCATATTTTATCACTTTTTCTTTCTTGCCCTTTTTCTTGCTTTTTTTCTTTGTTGTTCTAAAGCATCAAAAGCTTCCACTATTTCCTCTTCTATCGGAGTATCTACAATCAATCTAATTGCATCTTCCATTCTCAATCTTCTTAAAATTTTAATAAAATTTTCAAGGGAGATTTGTTTTTTATATACAAAATTTCTGTAAGTTGCCAATGGAATACCTGTTCTTTTGCTTAATTCTTCTTGTGTTATGTTTTGTCTTAATCTCTCTTTCTCTACTCTTTTGACTATTTTTTCCATAAGTTCTGATGGTGTATATAAAAGAATTGGTGTTGGGTCTGTAAAACTATGGCTCATATTTTTATCTCTCTTGTAAAAGTTTGTTTTTTAATGGATTTTGGAATACTTTTTACAATATTCCATCTGATATTTTTATCTATTTCATCAATAAAATCTTTTTTTATACCTAATTCTTTTGCTCTATTTTTAAATTCTAAAAATTTATCTCCAATCTCCTTTGTAAAATAGTTGATTTCTTTTTTTGATATGCCTATTTTTTCACCTACTTGATATAAATCTTTTAATTCTATATTAGAAGTTTTACCGTTGATTGTCATTTGATGTTCTTTTGTGTAACCTTGCCCAAATGAATAAGTTATATCATAAGCAGGAGATAATTTCCATTCTCCTTGTTTGCTCATCAAAAATGAAAAATTTTTAGCATGGTCATCTTGATTTCTGCCTATTACATTAAAAATCATTCTCTTAAACAGTTCCCTAACTTGAGAATAATCATTAGTAAGCATATCTGTTAATTTTAAAGCATTTAAATAACTGTAATGAGCAGGTATATTAAAATTTAGATGCTCCATAGAAGCCAATGTATGTAAATGCAATTTTTCATTATTTTCTCTATCGAATCTTTTAATTGTATAATGAACTAGTCCGTCTTTTGTATTGATTAAATCAATTTCTGGGACATTTATGCCTACTTCTTTTGCCATAAACATATAAAGATATTCAACTTGCATATAGCCTATGTAGTCATCATTATTTACAACTCTTTCATCAAATTTTACAAGCCACTCTTCAAAGTTTTTTTCTTTGCAACCTCGTCTTTTAATAATATTCTCTTTTTTATTCCATGAGATTAATACTTTCGGTCTTGCTCCGCCTGCACTTGCGAATGAACTTGCATTATTTAGCCACTCTTTTGTAAAATCTTTAGGATTGTTTTCAATAATAGCTTTTGTTTGCTCATATAGATACTTTATTTGTAAAACTTCGTTATCTTCTTCATTTAAAACTTCTGCGGGTTTATACTCTAATGCACCCATACCGTTTTTACCTATAAAAGCTAATTTTTGCAAAGAAGTTAATTCTTTTGGAGTTATTCCTTTTTGTTCATAATATTTTTCAATAGCCTTTGTTCCAAACTTATCAGGCAAAGAATCAAAAAATACTCCAGCTAAATAATTGTAATAATTAGGATATTCTAAATTGGTATAAGGTTTTACACCTAATGACAAAGGCAATTTTAAAGGAGATATTTCTATATTTTTTAATAAAAATTCTTTATCATATTTAAAATATATTTGTCCCCTGCTATCATATAAGTTTCCTATTTTATTTCCAAAAATAAAAACTTCCAATTGCATAATATCCCTTTTTATTTATTTTATAAGAGAAATTATAGCATAATTTTTTAGTTTAGTTATTTTATATGATAAGCTAATTCCACTTAATATTATTAAAATATTATCAAGTTTGCCTGGTTTGTGTTATGTTTCATATAGCTTACCATATCGTTAAATAGCTTTTCTACAACAAGTTTCTGAGGTAATATCTATCTCTTGATTGGACATGCTATAGCTATAAAACCGCGTCCGATTTTGTGTAAATGACTTTTACTAAAAATATTATCCAATCTTTGATTGATTTCATTAGCTGCATAGGTTTTGAGATAGAGGGTGAATTTATGGGACCACTGCACAGTAACACAACAAAAAATACCATCAATATCCCCTATATTAAGGTATTTAAAACACTTTTTTGGCTATAATATCATATAAATACAAAGATAACTTTTCTAAGATAAGGTGA
>JALUBK010000063.1 GCA_027044945.1 Campylobacterales bacterium | reverse complement strand
CATATTTTATTCTCATTCTATAATTATTTTTATTAAGTTTGGCTTAAATAATTGGATATCTTATCTACTATGCTGTAATCTTTATATTTTGTATTGTCGAGGACTGTTTGAGCCATTATTTTTTCGTTTTGATTGAAAATAATTGGAGCTAAAAAGTTGATTGTGGAGTTTTTTATGGGATTTTGTAAAATCATTACATTGTAAACTAAAAGTTTTGAATCTTTGTTTATTTTTAATATCTTTTGGAAATTTTCAGGTATTTCAAAGTCATATTCTCTTAAAGCAAAAGGGTCCACTAAAGTAAAAGATATACCACTGTTTACATCTTTTAATTGCATGAAAATATCATCTATTTTTTCAAGTTCCATCTCTTTTATCTCTTCAAATCCAAGCAATGGAACACTTAATTTATATCTCATTTTATAAAACCTTTTGGACAATTTTATATTATATCGGTTGTTATGAGTTATTTTTAATAAATAAAAAGGTAAAATAAGAAATAATTTTATAAGTTGGAGAAAAAATGAAATATATAAAGGTGTTATTGATTTTTGTAATATTGATTGTAATGAGTGGATGTTCGGCTAAAAAAGAGAGAGCTATATATGATAAACCTGCAATTTTTTGGTATCAGGGTATCATGAAATATATCAAAAATGATAATTTGGAAAAAGCTGATGATTATTACACTTCATTGTCTTCTGAACATGTGCAATCCCCACTGCTACAAAGTGCTATGTTGATTTTGGCTACTGCGCATTCTCAAGAAGAAGAGTATATTTTGGCAAATTTTTATCTTGATGAATATATGCAAAGATTTGGAGATAGTGATTCTATAAAATATATAAAATTTTTAAAAATAAAAACAAATTTTTATGCATTTGCTTATCCTAAAAGAGATCAAGTTTTATTAAATCAAACTATAAAAGATGCCCAAAATTATATAAAAGAATATCCAAACTCAATATATACACCTTTAGTGCAAACCATGCTGACAAAATTATCTTTGGCTCAAAAAGATATGGATTTGGAAATTATCTCTTTATATAAAAGAACAGGAAAACCAAAGGCTGCGAAAATATATGAAGAAAAATTAAATAAATCTTGGTATAAAAAAGTTAAGATGATTCAACCTGATACTGCATGGTATAGAGAAATTTTTGAATAAGGGAGAAAAAATGCAACTTAGTGATTATGATAATTTTCCGACAAATCTTCCAGTTGTGGTAGAAGATGAACAATTTTTGTATCCATTTATGATATCACCGATTTTTTTAAATGATAAAGAAAATATAGATGCTATAAATAAAGCTCTTGAAGAAAATTCATTGATCCTTGTTGTTTCTTCGAAAGTTGGAAGAGAAGGGGAAAGAGATTTTGATAGTATTTATGATATAGGAACTATTGGCTCAATCATGAGAAAAGTTTTATTGCCTGATGGCAGAGTAAAAATACTTTTTCAAGGAATGACAAAAGGCAAGATTTTAAAAGAAGTATCAAAAAAGCCTATGGTTGCAACTGTTGAGGTTGTAGAGCCAACTGAGATATTGGATATAAAAAAAGAAGCTATTCTTTCAGTTCTTATGGAAAAATTAAGAATTATTTCAACATTTAAACCATATCTTCCACCAGATTTTTTGAAAACATTAGGAGAAAATGAAGATACAGATAGGATTGCAGATCTTGTTTCTAGCACTATAAGGTTAAAAAAAGAGCAATCATACGAACTTTTTTCAGAATATGATATAGAAAAAAGACTTATGAAATTGATAGATTATCTTGTGGAAGAGATAGAAGCAAGTAAAATTCAAAAAGAGATAAAAAATAAAACACATTCGAGAATCGATAAGGTTAATAAAGAGTATTTTTTAAAAGAACAGTTAAAACAGATACAAAAAGAACTCGGAGCTGATACACAAAGAGATGAAGAGATAGAAGAGTATAGAAAAAAACTTGAATTAAAAAAAGCTTACATGAGTGAAGATGCTTATAAAGAGGTAAAAAAACAGATAGATAGACTTTCAAGAATGCATCCGGACTCTGCTGATGCTAATGTCGTTCAAGGATATCTTGAATGGGTGTTAGAGATACCTTATGGCGTTTATTCTAAAGAAAAATTAGATATAGTTAAAGTTCGAAATCAACTAGATAAAGATCATTTTTCATTGGAAAAACCTAAAGATAGAATTGAAGAATATTTTGCTGTAAAAGAGCTTTTAGAACTTAGAGGGATAAAAAATCAGGAAAATAAAGGTGCTATTATCTGTTTTGTAGGACCTCCAGGGGTTGGAAAAACATCTCTTGCTAATTCTATTGCTACGGCTTTAAAAAGGCATTTGATAAGGATTGCTCTTGGTGGACTTGAAGATGTGAATGAGATTAGAGGGCATAGACGAACTTATGTTGGAGCAATGCCGGGACGAATAGTGCAAGGTCTTATAGAGGCTAAGCAAATGGATCCTGTTGTTGTTCTTGATGAGATAGATAAAATCGCAAGAAGCAATAGAGGTGATCCTACAAGTGTCCTTCTTGAAGTATTAGACCCTGAGCAAAATAATAAATTTAGAGATTATTATACAAATTTTAATATAGATTTAAGCAGAGTGATTTTTATAGCAACTGCAAATGATATAAGCTATATTCCTGCACCTTTAAGAGATAGGATGGAATTTGTATTTTTGAGTTCTTATACACCTCAAGAAAAATTTCAAATAGCTAAAAAATACCTTATACCTCAAGAATTAAAAAAACATGGGTTGAAAAATTGTGAAATTAACATAACAAAAACAGCTCTTGAAAGAATTATTTCAAATTTTACTAGAGAAGCAGGTGTTAGGAATTTAAGAAGAAAAATAGCCCAGATACTAAGAAAAGTTGCAAAAAAACTTCTTTTAGATCCGAGTATTAAAAAAGTTTCTATAACTGTAAAAAATTTGAAAAGTTATCTCGAAAAAGAGGTATTTGAAATAGAAGAGGTCGATAAAACAAATGTAGTAGGTGTTGTTAATGGACTTGCATGGACTGCTGTTGGTGGAGATGTTTTGAAAATAGAAGCTATAAAAATAAAAGGGAAGGGCAGTTTACAATTAACCGGATCATTAGGTGATGTAATGAAAGAATCAGCTAGAATTGCATATAGTGTTGTAAAAGTGCTTATAGATAATAAAAAATTGAAAATTCCACAAAATATCATACCTAAAGATGAAAAAGATAAAAAAATACCTTCAAGCAGTGAAGTTTATAAAAGATATGATTTGCATCTTCATGTGCCAGAAGGAGCAACTCCAAAAGATGGTCCAAGTGCTGGTATTACCATGGCAACTGCGATAGCTTCTATACTTTCAGAAAAAAAAGTTCGAGCAGATATCGCAATGACTGGTGAATTAACTCTAAGTGGAAAAGTTTTGCCAATAGGCGGGTTAAAAGAAAAAATGATAGCTGCTTATAAAGCTAAGATTAAAGAGATAATGATTTGTAAAAAGAATTTTGAAAAAGATTTGGATGATATTCCTGAAGAAATTAAACAAAATGTAAAAATTGTTCCTGTTTTAAATATAGAAGATGTTTTAAAAGAGGCTTTGGTGGATTAAAAGTAGAAAAAAGCATCTCATTATAAACATGAGATGCTTTTAAATTTGGATAAGTTAGTTTATTTTAAAAGTTCAAATGGAGTTACTGCTACATTTTTTCTATCTACAATGTAAGGAATAAATGCAGCTTGTCTTGCTCTTTTGATAGCTTTTTCAGCCATTTCTTGATGTTTTTTGCAATTACCAGTCAATCTTTTTGGCATTATTTTATATCTTTCTGATAGAGTTTGTTTTAAAAGACTTAAATCTTTATAATCTATCATTTCAACTTTTGCTTCACAATATTTACAATATTTTTTTGAATATTTTCTTCTTTCTGCCATTATTTGTCCTTTATTATTTTAAAATGGTATCTCTTCATCATCTATATCTATTTCAGGAATTTTTTCCTCTTTTTTAGGTGATGGAGTTTGTTTTTTGTATTGATTTGATGCCGAATATGTATTATTGGAATTATTGTTATAACTGTTTGCACTATTTTGTGCTTCAGCCCTTGTTTCCATAAATTGCACAGCATCGGCACGAACTGTATGTTTGCTTCTATTTTGACCATTTTGGTCAGTCCATCTATCAAGCACGAGTTTACCTTCAACTAAAACTTTATTTCCTTTTTTTAGATATTGATTTACTATTTCAGCACTTCTTGCAAAAGAGGTTACATCTATAAACATAACTTCCTCTTTTTTTTCGTTGGTATTTTTATCTGTCCAACTTCTGCTTGTTGCTATGCCAAATGTTGCTACTGCAGTTCCACTTGGTAAATATCTAAGTTCAGGGTCTCTTGTAAGTCTGCCTACTAATATAACTCTATTATACATGATAATTTTCCTTTGCTACTCTTGAGCTGTTTTTTCTTCTTCTTTTTGTTCTTCAGTTTTTTTGATCTCTTTTTGATTTTTTTTATTTACATTGTTTGCAAGTTTTTCCCAAAAAGCAATCTCTTTTTTATTTTCATATTTAACTGTCATAAATTTTATGATATTTTCATTTAATCTTACCAATCTTTCTATTTCAGCAATAGCTTTTGCAGGTGATTTGAAATATAAAACAAAGTAATGACCTCTTTTGTTTTTTTCTATTTCATAAGCAAGATTTCTAGTTCCTTTATCTTCCAAAGCTTCTAAAAGAGCTTTGTTTTTTTCCAATAAATTTTTTAAAAAATCAACTTGTGTAACTTTTTCCTCATCCGTTAAAGTTGGTTTTAATATAACCAACAATTCATAATGCCTCATTTTTGTCTCCTTGTGGTTCTCTAACTCTTAAATTGGCTTTTTAAGAGTAAGGAATTTATTTTTATCATTTGCAATTTGCAAAATGACAATAATTATACTATAAATAACTTTGAAGTTTTATTAAAGAAGATATAAAATATGTTTCCTTGTCTATGTAGGCTGATTTTTTAAGGGTAAAATCTATATTTAAGAGTTCATAAAAAAGTTTTTCAAAAGTAGATAAATTTATTTTGATTGCAAGATTGGCTCTTTTGGTTGTAATTGCAGATGGCAAAGGGTATCCCAAAATTTCTTTTACATCACATCTTCCATAAGTTTTGATGTAAATATGAAATAAAAAAAGTTGATTTATAAACTGTTCCATAGCATTAATGATTAAAACTTCGTTAGAATCACCATTTTTTAGAAAATCTTTTAAAATTATTTTTATATCTTTTTTAAGAATAAAATCTTCCAATATTTTATCTATATTTTCAACTCCCAAACCATACGAAAAATTTTCTATATCGTTTGTTGTAATATTTTTATTTAAAACAGTAAGCTTTTCTATTTCTTTCATACAAAGAGATAGATTTTCATTTTGTAAATTGTATAAATGTTCTAAAGAATATGTATCTATTGACAACTTCAATTCTTTTGCATAATTTTGCAAATGTAAAATAGCTTCATTAAAATAGGGTTTAAAAAATCTAACAAAATCTGCAGAAAGCTTTTTGGTAAAAATTTTTGATATATCTTTTGCTTTATTTCTTGTTTTATTTAATGGTTCATGATATTCAAGTATAAAATAACTATTTTCATTTTTTTGACAACTTTTTATCAATGATTCAAGCTCTTTTTTTGGTATATTTTTTTCCGTTTTAATAATAAGAATATTTTTATCACCAAATAATGATGATTGCGAAACAAAATTTTTAGCCGAACGATAATCATATTCATCAAAATAAAATCTTAATTGTTCCTCTTTTGAACCTAAAATTGTAGCAATTTTTTCTAAATAAAGATTTCTAAAATATTCACTTTCTCCATATAGCATTAATGATTTTGGTATTTTTTTATTTTTTATTAAAAGTTCTAAAGCTTGTTTATACATTTTTTTTGATTAGTGAACCTATAATTTTTGTTGTTGCTATGTCTGAGTCTATCAATTTAGTTTCGATTTTTTCATAAAGTTCAGCATCGTCGTCATCTATGATAAAGATTCTGGCACCTTTTATTTTTCCATCGCTTGATGCTATTATAGTTGAATGAATGCTGGTGATGAGTGCCGGAAAAATTTCATCTAAATTTTCTTTTGCCCATCTTGCATATTTTCTATCCATATAATCATAAGCAACTCTATCGCTTTCTCTTTCTAATTCGCTTATTTTTTCACATAAAGGTTCTATGTTTTTAAGTAAATGTTCTTTAAATTTTTTATCATTTCTAATAATTGATTTTAAAAGCCTATGGAGTGTCAAATCACTGTATCTTCGTATTGGTGAAGTAAAATGAGTATATTTATCAAATCCCAAACCAAAATGTCCAATATTTTTAGCACTATATTTTGCTTGTTTTTGTGCTCTTATGATGAGTTTATCGACTTCTTCTCTTAAATTTAACTCTTCAGCTTTTTTTTGAATTTCACAAATAAGAGAATGCAAATCAGTTTTAAAATGAATAAAAATTCCAAGTTCTGCCACTTGATCTAAAAGATTTGCTATATCATCATAAGATGGTGGTTCATGAACTCTAAAAATACCAAAATCAAACATTTTTGCTGCTGCTTTATTTGCCAAAAGCATACATTCTTCAACAAGAGAATGCGAAGCTGTTTCTTTTTCCACAAAAGTTTCTAATAAATTTTGATTTTTATCTAATGTCATTCTTATATCGGAAGAATGGAAATCATACCCTTTTTCTAATCTTTTTTTTCTAATTTTTTTAGTTAAATTATGCAAAGAATTGATAAAAGAAATATTGCTTTTATTTTGTTTTGTGGATATTATTTTATCAACTTCTTCATAATTAAATCTTTGCTTGGAATTGATGATAGCCTCTATAAGTTCCTCTTTTTCTATTTCTAAAGTTTGTGGATTTATTTTAATCTTAAATGTAAAAGCGAGTCTGTCTTCATTTGGTTTTAAAGAGCATATATTTTCACTAAGTGATTTAGGTAACATAGATATGGATTTGTGTGGAAAATAGATAGAAAATCCTCTTTCTTTAGCTTCTTTATCGATATTTCCATTATAAAAGACATATTCGCTTACATCGGCTATTGCTACATAAATTGTCCAGTTTTTTTCATCAAAATATAATGCATCATCAAAATCTTTGGCAGTTACAGGGTCTATTGTGCAAAAAGGTAGATTTGTCAAATCAATTCTGTCTGGATACATATTTTTATCAACAAAAGAACCAAAACTTTTTGCTTCCAATTCGCTTTTATCGGAGAAATATTCTTTTTTATTATAAAGATTTAAAGAAATTTTTTCATCTACTTTCGGATCATTCAAAACACCTAAAACTTCAACGATTGTTCCATTCATTGCATCTATTTTTAAGACAGTATTTGAAGGTAATAATTTTAAAGATTTTAATGAAGCAGATATGATGGTTTCAAGTCCTGTGGTTATATTTATACCAACTATTTTTTTATTTATTTTTTTTGTCCAAACAATTTGATATAAATTTTTCTTTTTTATGATATGAATGATTTTTGCTTTGGGTCGTCTTCCGTGGGTAAAGATTCTTTTGGCTAAGACTATATCGCCTTTTGAAGCACCTTTTAAATCTTTTGTTTCTATCAACAAGTCTTTAACTTTATCTTTTGATATAACTTCTAAAAAGCCTAGATTTGTTCTTGTTACATCAACGACCCCAAATCTATATCTCGAATCCAATTTATATAAATTTTTGTGCAATTTTAATGATTTTAATCTCAAAAAATCGTTAATAAGATAAGAATATTCTTTTGGAATATCATTTTTATTTATACCTTGAGTAAGTGTATATAAAAATTCTCTCACTTACCAATAGCCTTAAGAGCTTGAGTAAATTGTTCTTTATCTAAATCATAATTTTCAATAACTTTATAAGCTTCTACAGCATTGTTTTCATTGTTATTTATCGCATTTTTTACTATATTTAAGGCTATTGCATAAGGTTTTATTTTTTCATCAGCTTTTTCAATTTCAATAGAATATTCAATGGCCTTAATCATTTTAGGTTCAAAATTCCAATGTTCAAGTATCTTTGCAGTCATTATTTCAGTGCTAATATCCAAATATTTTTTTTCTATATTTGATACTTCTAAAATTGTTTTTGCATTTGAAATTTCTTTGGAAAATTCTTCCACTTTATTTTCTTCTTTTAATTCTTCAGCCAATATGATTTTTCCTGTTTCCATCAAAAACGAAGCAGGAACTAAGATATCCATCATACCTCTATTAACTTTTGAATACCAGTTAAACATTAAAGCATTTTGGGAAAGAGATATGTTTAAAAATTGATTTTTTGTCAAATTATAAGGAGATAAATCCATCTTGATACTATTTTGCACCATTGAAGCAAGAGCAAAACCTCTTATGGTTGCCATGCCAAAAAGAGAAACAGCTTGATTTATACTTTTAATTTCTCTGCTAAAACCATATAAAGGTGAATTTGTTGCTTTTAATATATTTGCCGTTAGCATAGGATCTTTTTCAACAATTTGAGTCATCTCTTTTAAAGAACTATTTTTTCTGTTCGCAATTTCTTGTATTTTTACGATCGTTTCATCCAAAGGCGGAAAGTTTTTTACTTTTCTAATGAGAGAATTATTCATTTTAATTATCCTTATGTGTAAAATTGTTAAATTCCTTTATAATTTTATCTTTTATGAGTTTATATTTAGCTTTTAAATACATATAAAGTAAATATTTTGTATAATTATGTAAAATTTTACAGAAGGAAGGTCACAATGGCATTAAATGTATATTATGATATAGATTGTGATATATCTATTATCAAAAGCAAAAAAGTTGCAATGATTGGTTTTGGCTCACAAGGTCATGCCCATGCTGAGAACTTAAGGGACAATGGAGTAGATGTTGTAGTTGGATTAAGAAAAGGTGGAAGTTCTTGGAAAAAAGCAGAAGCAAAAAATTTTAAAGTTTATGAAGTTAGCGAAGCTGTCCGAGATGCTGATGTAGTCATGATACTTCTTCCAGATGAAACTCAAAAAAGTGTTTATGACGAACAAATAGCACCAAATCTAAAAAGTGGAGCAACAATAGCTTTTGCACACGGTTTTAATATCCATTATGGAAGAATTCAACCAGCAAGTGATATAAATGTCATGATGGTTGCACCAAAAGCTCCTGGTCATACTGTTAGAAGCGAATTTGTCAGAGGCAGTGGAACTCCTGACTTGATAGCTGTTTTTCAAGATCCAAGCGGAAATACAAAAGATTTGGCTCTTTCTTATGCATCAGGTATCGGTGGCGGAAGAACTGCTATTATCGAAACAACTTTTAAAGATGAAACAGAAACTGATCTTTTTGGAGAACAAGCTGTTCTTTGTGGTGGTTTAACTTCGCTTGTAAAAGCTGGTTTTGAAACTTTGACTGAAGCTGGATATCCACCAGAGATGGCTTATTTTGAATGTTTGCATGAAATGAAACTTATAGTTGATTTGGTTTTTGAAGGTGGTTTGGCTGAAATGAGATATTCTATTAGTAATACTGCAGAATATGGAGATATGGTTAGCGGACCAAAAGTTGTAAATGAAGAATCAAAAAAAGCTATGAAGCAAATTTTAACTGAAATTCAAAATGGTAAATTTGCCAAAGATTTTATATTGGAAGGTCAAGCAGGTTATCCTAGAATGATAGCTGAAAGAAACATGTTAAAAGCTCATCCTATTGAAAAAATAGGTGCTAAATTAAGAAACATGATGCCTTGGATAAGATCAAATAAACTTGTTGATAAAGAAAAAAATTAAAATAACTTTGCAGGTGGTTTTTCCACCTGCTTCAGAAAGCAATTTATGAAAAAAAGAAAAAAATCACCAAAAAGAAAGAAGATCAATTTTTTTAAAAAATATAAAAAACTTTTTATATTTATAATTTTTATATTTATAGTAACTCCTTGTGTATATTTTAGTTATAATTATTACAAAAATATAAAAAATCAAACTATTCAAAAACAAACATGTTTAAATAATAATATGATAAAAAAAATGAATAATATGTTAGAAGCTGAAAGAAGAAAAGTTGATATATTGAAAAAAGAGTTAGAAAAAATAAAAGCAAATAACATTAATAAGAAGCAAATAGTTAAAACAACTAAAACTGGTTTTTCTTCAGAATCTTTGGATTATCATGAGAGTTTAAAGTTTTCTACTGAAAAAACAAAACAAAATAAACAAAAAATTATTGTCCGTTCTAAAAAGCCATTATTGGCTATTATTATAGATGATGTATCTTTTAAACAAGATGTCTTGAGAATAAAAGAGTTGCCTTTTAAAGTAACACCATCTTTTTTTCCGCCTACAAAAAGACATCCAAATACTCCTAAACTTGCTAAAGAATTTAGTTTTTATATGGTTCATTTTCCTATGGAAGCCTATAATTATCCTCATCCAGAGCCAAAAACACTTCTTGTTTCAAGCCCCATTAGCTTTATAGAAAAAAGAGTGAAAAATATAAAAAAATGGTTTCCAAGAGATAGATTTGTCAATAATCATACAGGAAGTAAATTTACTTCAAATTACGGTGCTATGGTTAGATTGTATAAAGTTCTGATAAAAAATCATTTAATTTTTGTAGATAGTAGAACAAGTGCAAAAAGTGTTGCTGGTGTTGTTGCAAAGAAATTTCATCAAAAATTATTAAGTAGAGATGTTTTTTTGGATGACATTCAAAATAGAAATTATATAAGAAATCAATTAAAATTAGCTGTTAAAATTGCCAAAAAACGCGGATATGCTATAGCTATAGGACATCCTCATTTAATAACTATGAAAACATTAGAAAATTCTACTGATTTGTTAAAAGGTGTTAAAATGGTTTATATAAAAGATATATATGAAAATTCTAAATTGTCTTCCAAATGAGATAAAAGAGTTAAAAAAACCACCTGAAAAACTTTTTTATAAAGGCAACTTTGAATTATTGCAAAGAAAAAAAATTTCTATAGTAGGAACAAGACGCCCATCTCAATATACGAAAAATATTATTTTTGAATTAGCAAAAAAACTTTCAAATCACAATATTTGTATAGTAAGTGGAGCAGCAATGGGTGTTGATGGTATAGCTCACAGAGGAGCAGGAGCTAAAAACACAATAGCAGTCATGGGGAATAGTTTGGATATAAAATATCCTGCTGTAAATAGAAAATTGATTGAAGAAATAGAATCTAAAGGTCTTTGTTTGAGTCAATTTGAGCCGACATTTTCTGCTAGGGCTTGGAGTTTTGTTTTAAGAAATGAACTTGTGGTAGCATTGGGTGAAATTTTAATAGTTGGTGAAGCTGATTTGAATAGTGGGTCTTTAAGAAGTGTGGAATATGCTTTAAAACAAAACAAACAAATTTATATTTTACCCCATAGGATAGGGGAAAGTTTGGGGACTCAGAAATTGGCTCAAAATGGTTTGGCTGAAACTATTTATGATATAGATGATTTTGTGGAAAAATTTTCTTCTTTTAAACAAGAAAAACTTACAAAAGATGAATTTTGGGAATTTTGTTCAACTTATCCGACTTATGATGAAGCGATCAAAAAATATAAAGATAAAATTTTTGAAGCTGAATTAAATGGAGAAATAATAATTGAAAATGGAATTGTAAGGTTGGCTTGATGAGTATAGTGGGTATAGATGTGGGCTTAAAAAGAATAGGTTTATCGGTTAGTTTTGATAAAAATATCGTTTTTCCTTCAAAACCTATTTTTAGAAAAAATAGAAATCAAGCCTCAAAAGAAGTAAGTGAATTTATAAAAGAAAAAAGTGCTGATATTATAGTAGTAGGATTGCCAAAAGGTGGTTCAAGTGAAAAAGAGATGGAAAGAAGAATTAAACATTTTGTATCTTTGTTAGATTTTAACGGTAAAATTTATTTTCAAGATGAGTATGGTTCAAGTCAAGAAGCAAAAAATAGTATAAAAGGTGTTATGAAACAAAAAAGAGATGGAAAAATAGATTCCCTTTCTGCTGTTATTATACTTCAAAGATGGTTTGAAAAAAATAAAAAAATAGAAAAGGAGATATGAAAATGCAACAAAATAATTTTGAAATTGAAGGCAAAAGTGTATCGCTTAATGAATTGATAAATGTGTATAAAAAATCATTATCAAATAATAAAAAAGAGAAAAAAGCTATTAAAAAAAGAAAAGAGGAACAAGAGTTAAAACCTTTTCAAGCAGAGCTTATAAAATTGCAAAAATATATAGAACTTCAAAATAAAAAGATGATTATTTTATTTGAAGGAAGAGATGCATCTGGAAAAGGCGGAACAATAAGAAGAGTTACAAGATATATGAATGAAAAACATTATAGAATTGTAGCACTTGGAAAGCCTACTGAAGAACAAAAAACTCAATGGTATTATCAAAAATATGTCCAACATTTTCCTCATGCGGGTGAAATTGTTTTATTTGACAGGAGTTGGTATAACAGGGCAATGGTGGAAGATGTATTTGGATTTTGCACAAAAAAAGAGTATGCTGATTTTATGAAAGGTGTTTGTGGTTTTGAACATGATTTAACAAGACAGGGGATTGTTTTAATAAAGCTTTATTTTAGTGTAACCAAAGAGGAACAAGCTAAAAGATTTGAAAGACGAAGAACTGATCCTCTAAGACAGTGGAAATTAAGCGAAATTGATTTACAAGCTCAAGATAGATGGGATGATTTTACAAAAGCAAAATATAATATGATAAAAATGACACATACCCACAATGCCCCATGGACTGTTATAAGAAGTGACAATAAGCATTTAGCAAGAATGGAAGCTATGAAAGTTATTTTAAATTCTATTGATTATGATGATAGAAATACAAAATTGGATTTTTCTCTTGATTCTAATATTGCAATATCTGGTGCTAGAGAAATAGAAAATATGGATGCACAAAGACATAATTATGGAAAATATATAAATTAATATGCAAATAACAAGTGCAATGATGATAAATCCTCTAAATCAAAAACATTTAGACAAAGTGCCTTTTTTGGATATGGGGATAGCAATAATCAATCTTGAAGATGGTATTGCAAAAGAGATGAAAAAAAAGGCACTTGAAAAAGTTTGCAAATTTCTTAAAAGTTTGAAAGAAAAAAAGTCAAAAATGATTGTTAGAGTAAATTCGATAGACGATGGAGGTTTAAAAGAGATAAAAGAAATTATCCCTTTTTCTCCTGATGGTATAAGAGTTTCAAAGATAAAAACCAAACAAGATGTTCAAAAAATTCTCAAAATAACACCAAAACATATAGAAATTCATCTTAGCATAGAAACAAAAGAGGCATTTAATAATATAAAAAAATTGAAAATAAATTCTCAAGTTACTACTTTATATCTGGGTATTTTAGACCTTTTAAATTCTTTAAACATTTCGCACGATATTTTTAAACTTGGAAATCCGCTAGTAGATTATATTTTATCTAAATTTTTAATAGATTCTAAAACTTACGGTTTTTTTCCTGTTGGATTTGTTTTTCAAGATTATAATGATATAAAAACTTTTAAAAATTGGTGTTTACATCTGAAAAAAATGGATTATAGTGCCATAGGTAGTCTTGGTCCAAAGCAAAGTCAAATTGCAAAAGAAATTTTTGGTTTTCAAAATAAAGAAACAGCTATATATATTATTAATAAATTTGAGGAAATGAAAAAACGAGGAATAACTGGCTTTATGGATGAAAAATGCGGATTTATAGATGAACCAATATATAAAAATGCTTTATTAAGAGTAGAAGAAAAAGGGAACGGCTGAAAAAAAGAGTATATAAAAATGCTCGATGTTTTTTGCCATGTATAATGTTTAAAACGAATTTTATCTCTAACAACATCAAGCAGTTTCTTCTTTTATTTTTCGGTAGTGTAAAATAATTTACACAGTTTGATTTACAGTTTCTTGATATTTAAGATACTCATGTGCCATATATGAACTTCTTGTGTAAGGAGAACTCATAACAAATTTAAATCCGAGTTCTAATGCTATCTCTTTATATTTTTTGAAAATATTTGGATGCAGAAACTCTATAACTGGTGTATGTTTTTTAGAAGGAGCCAAATACTGTCCAATGCTTAAAAAATCGCATTGAACATCTCTTAAATCTTTTAAAAGTTTTATCACTTCTTCTTCTTTCTCTCCAAGTCCGAGCATAATAGCACTTTTTGTTCGGATTTTGGAATTTGATTCTTTTATTAT
>JALUBK010000062.1 GCA_027044945.1 Campylobacterales bacterium | reverse complement strand
ACTAGGTATTGGATCCCATGTATCTTTCATGGCACCAAGTGCTAAAATACCACCTACTGTTGCCATACTTCCAAATGCAATTCCTAGAAAATCTCTTCTGCTTTTTTCTATGGCCATTTTTCCTCCTTTTTATTGCAAATATTATATGATTTTATTTATAAAGGATTGTTTAATTAAATAGCAAGGAATATGTTAAAGCTTGAATATTTTTTTGAAGACAATAAATATTTTTAAATTTATTTTTATAATAAGGCAAAGAAACAATAGAAAATGTTTTTTCATCTGTTATATTATTGATGCACCACAAATATTTTATTTGTCTTTGATTTAATAAATTTAAAGAAAGTAAAGTGTCGTTAATACATCCAAGTTTGTTATGAGTAACAAGTAAAGCAGTTGCATTGAAGAAATTTATAAAATCAATCATGAAAAAGTTATTTTCAACAGGAACCAAAAGGCCTCCTGCTCCTTCTATTATTACGATATCGCATATATTTTTTATTTTTTCAAAGCATTTTTTTATTTTTTCAAAATCAATTTTTGTATTTTTTTTTGCAACAAAAGGAGCCGCAGGTAATTCAAAAGTTATAGGAGCAATTTCTTCGATTGTTATATTTTTAAAAGCAGGATTTAGTTTTTTTGATTTTTCCAAAAGTTTTTTTGCATCTTCAGGCTCTTCTTTAACTCCTGTTTCAATTGGTTTAAAAGCTCCAACCTTATATCCTTTTTTGCTAAACTCTTCAAGTAACAAAAGTGTTGCAAAAGTTTTTCCTACATTTGTGTTTGTAGCTGTAACAAAAATAGTTTTTTTTATCATTTTTTAACTACTTTTCTTCCCAAATCCAACAATCTGTGTGTATATCCCATCTCATTATCCTGCCATAAAAATAATTGTAAAAAATCTCCTCCGTTTAAGTGTATTAAATTTTTATCTATAATTGCTGAATATTTAGTGCCTGTTATATCACTAGATGCTATCTCTTCTTCTGAAATAAAATTTATATTTTTATTTATATTTTTTTCAAGTTTATTTACAATTTCTTCTAAAGTTGTTTTTTTAGAAAGTTTTATATGCAAATCTATAATAACTCCGTTTGCAATAGGAACTCTAATGCTTTTAGAATATAATTTACCTTTTAAATGAGGCATAACAAAAGAAGTTGCATTTGCAACATTGCTATCAAGTGGGATGATATTATTTGGAGCTGATCTAGCTCTTCTTAAATCTTTATTTTTATTATCAAGAAGATTTTGGTCTATTGTCCAGCTATGAACAGTTGTTATATTGCATTTTTCAACTCCAAAGTTTTTATCTATTATATGTAAAATCGGAACTACACAATTTGCTGTGCAACTTGAATTTGATATGATATTTTCATTTTTATAAAGATTATCGTTAAAACCACATATATAAATAGGAATAGAATTTGAAAAAGCTGAAAGTATAACTTTTTTTGCACCATTTTTTAAATGATAGTCTAACTCCTCTTTTTTTGAAAATTTCCCACTACATTCAAAAACTATATCAACATCTTGCCAAGGTATATCTTTAATATTTGGTTGAGACAACAATCTAACTTTATCTAAATTATAGTTTGTAGAGCCATAAACACTGTCATGCTCGAATAAATATTTTCTCATATTATTATCATATATATCATTGATGGCGAGAAGTTTGAAATCTTTACTTTTTAAAATAAGTCTTGTCAATACTCTTCCGATTCTGCCAAAACCATTTATGCCGACTTTTATCATGTGTTCTCCTATTTTTAAACTTCCATTATATATTAAAAAAACTAAAAAAACACCCCGCTTATACCCATGTTTGCAGAATGAATAATACAAACATGGTATTTTTGGACATAAAATTTTATAAGTATATTTTGTAAAGTTGGTTCAATTGAAGGAGTAAACCAACCATTATTGCTAATTCCTATTATATATTTGGGATGATTTTTATAAATAATATTTTCAGTAATTTCATAGCAAATAGCATTTGTAAAATTTACACCTTTTATTTTTATAGAAGTTGCTTTTTTTGCTGTTTTAAAATCTTCAGCACCGTCAAAAAATATTTTATTTATTATGTGGGCTAAAAATTTAGGCAAAGGTATTTTTTCTCCAAAAGGAACTAAAACTACTTTGTTAATTATTGTCATTTTACCATTTATAAAATAATATGCAGAGTTATAATATCCATTTTTTTCTTTATTTAAAGCTCCTGTGACGATAACTATTTTTTTAGAGAGTTTTTTTAAAAGATACTTTAACTGTATATCTTTATTTAAACAAAGAGGAAATGCAGTTTCGCTTAAAATAATTATATCTTTTTTTTCTTTTATTGCCTGTTTTATATGTTTTATATTATTTGATATAATTTTTTGGGTATATTTTGGATTCCATTTGATATTTTGAGGAAGTCTTGCATCATAAAGATATATTTTAAAAGGTAATTTTTTTTGATGAAATGTGTGAAAATTAAATGCAAATATGCTTAATAAAAGAAATAAAAAGTAAGCCTTCTTCTTTGTTTTATCGTAAAAATAAATTGTCGCAGAAATAGCAAAGAGGATGATTGCAAATTGCCATTTTGTAATACCTATATAACTTTCTGTAAAAATTAATTCAGGTTTAAACCAAGAAAACTCAAAAGGATGAATATAAGATGAAATAAGAAGCAAAAATGCTCTGATGAAAGGATTTTTAAAATAAGAAATAAAGAAGAAAAAAAGTCCATAAACAAAAGCGATGCCAAAAATAACAAAAGGAATAAGATAATTTAGATGGTAATATCTAAAACTTAAACTGATCCAATAAAACCAAAAAATTCCTACAAAAAAACCACTCCAAAAATTTATCTCTCTTTTTTCTAAAATAAAAAAATATAAGCCAATAATTCCAAAAATAGTATTTATCAATAGTGAATTAATGTGAAAATATGAAAGATATATAAAAAAAGATAAAAAAAATGCAATACTCAAGCCTTTTATTATGTAAAAAGTGTTAAAATAACTCTTTAAAAATTTTAACTTAAAGGATTTGCATGCAAAACGGGGGTCATATTTTAACTTCATTGTTGCCACTTATTGTTTTATTTGGTATATTTTATTTCTTGGTTATAAGACCACAGCAAAAACAAGCAAAAGCTCATAAAGAGATGCTTGAAGCTCTAAAAAAAGGTGATAAAATTATCACAAACGGTGGGCTTATTTGCGAAGTAATAAAACCTGAAAAAGATTTTATCAAAGTTAAGCTTAATGATGAGAATTTTGTTAAAATATCAAGAGAATATATAGCAAAGAAAATAGATGAATAAAAGCAAAAGTATATGGAATTATAGGATTATAATTTTCATATTTACTATGATAGTCGGGATCGCTTTATCGATTCCGAGTTTCATTCCATCTATGAAAGGTCCTAAAATTAAATTGGGTTTGGATTTACAAGGTGGGCTTCATATGCTTTTAGGAGTTGATACTAAAGATGCTATAAAGTCTAAATATAAATCAATTGCTTCAAGTATAAAATATTTTAGTGATGATAATGATATTGTTATAGATTCTTTAAGAGCGAAAGCAAATGGAGTTAATTTTATTTTGCTTGATACAAGCGAAGAAAAGAAAATGGATCAAATGATTCAAAAAATTCCTGGAGTTATTATCTCTAAAAAAAGAGGTAAAGATATGATTACATATAATATTACTTTGAGCAAAAAAGAGATAAAACTTACAAAAAAGTATGCCGTAAAACAAGCGGTCGATACTATTAGAAATCGGCTTGATCAATTTGGCCTTTCTGATCCTACTGTAGAAAGACAAGGTAAAGATAAAATTTTAGTTGAACTTCCTGGTATCAAAAATCAAGCACAAGAACAAAGAGCAAGAAATCTTATAGCAAAATCTGCACATTTGCAATTGATGGCTGTTGATGAGCAAAGAGCTGATCAAGTTTATAATTTAACTCAAGAACAAGCAGCAAGTTATGGAGATATAATTCTTCCAAATGTAAAAAATCCAAAACAAAAATATCTTGTAAAAGCAGTTCCTATACTTGATGGAAGTATGTTAACAAATGCAAAAGTAGGATTTGATAAAATGAATCAACCTGTTATCGATTTTTCATTAAACAGTGAAGGAGCTAAGATATTTGGTGATTTTACTGCTAAATCAATAGGCAAACATTTAGCTATTGTTCTTGATAATAAAGTTTATTCAGCTCCTGTAATCCAAGAAAGAATAGGTGGAGGAAATGGGCAAATTAGTGGTGGTTTTTCTGTTCAAGGAGCTCATGATTTGGCTATAGCTCTTAGAAGCGGAGCATTATTGGCTCCTGTTAAATTATTGGAAAAAAGAAGCATAGGACCATCTTTGGGTGCAGACAGTATAAGAGAAAGTTTGATAGCACTTATAAGTGGATTTGTATTGGTTGTGTTTTTTATGATACTTTATTATGGTTATGCTGGTATTATAGCTGATATTGCACTTGTAGTAAATCTTTTGATTATCATAGCAATTATGGCTCTTTTTGGAGCCACCTTGACACTTCCTGGAATGGCTGGAATTGTTTTGACTGTTGGTATGTCTGTGGATGCAAATGTTATTATCAATGAAAGAATAAGGGAACTTTTAAGAGAAGGCAAAAGTATGGCAGTTGCCATAGAAAAAGGATATGCAAATGCAATGAGTGCTATTGTAGATGCAAATATTACAACTTTGATTTCAGCAGTTGTTTTATATGCTTATGGAACAGGTCCTATTAAAGGATTTTCTATCACTATGAGTATAGGTATTTTGGCTTCAATGCTAACTGCAATTCTTGGAACTCATGGTATTTATCAATCTTTAACATCAATTATACAAAGAACTAAAAATACAAAACTTTGGTTCGGAATAAAGGTAAAATAATGGAAGTATTTAAAACAGACAAAGTATATGATTTTATGGGAAAAAGCAAGATATTTATCTCTATTTCCATTATTTTTGTGCTTACATCTTATGTTCTTTTAGCAACAAAAGGGTTAAACTATGGTCTTGATTTTACGGGCGGAACTCTTGTTCAAGTAAGATATAAAAAAGCAGCACCTATTAAACTGATAAGAAAAAGTATTAGCAAAGATAAGGCTTTTAAAAATGCATCTATTACAAAATTTGGTTCAAACAATGAAGTCATTATTCGTTTTGCAAAAAGTTCGATATCGGTCAAGGAAGATATGGGTGATAAAGTTAGACAGCTTTTAAAAGGCACAGGAAATTATAAAATTAGAAGAGTAGATATTGTAGGTCCGAAAGTTGGCGGAGAGTTAAGAGAAAAAGGTATAATGGCTATGATTTTATCTATTGCGGCAATTTTAATATATGTTACCTTTAGATTTGAATGGAGATTTGCCGTTGCTTCTGTTTTAGCTTTAGTTCATGATGTATCTATTTCAATGGGGGCTATTGCTCTTTTTCGAATAAATGTCAATCTTGATACTTTGGCAGCAATTTTAACTATCATGGGATACTCTTTAAATGATACAATTATTGTATTTGATAGAATTAGAGAAGGAATACATGGTGCTAAAAAATATAATCTTTTTTCGATAATAAACGATTCTGTTTCTAAAACTTTATCAAGAACAGTTTTAACTTCTTTAACAACATTTTTTGTTGTTCTTACTCTTTATTTGTTCGGAGGACAAATAATAATCGGATTTAGTTTTACTCTTTTAGTCGGAATTGTTGTTGGGACTTATAGCTCTATTTTTGTGGCATCTCCACTTTTAAAATGGCTTGGGTTTGATATTGAAAGTTTTAAGAAAAGAATGGCACAGAAAGAAAAATTAAAAGCTGAAAAAGAGAAGATGAGAGAGCAATACGAAAGAGGAATGATATAAAAATAATAGGAGTTGTTTGTGAATTGGGGCAAAGTTAGTTATATATTTTTTACATTGATGAGTTTAACTACGATAGCAGGATATTTGTATGTAGATAATGGTGTATCTTTATTTGTGGCCGCAAGTATAAATCTTGTTTCAACACTTTTAAAAATAGGGGTAAAAAATATTCTTTCAGCAGAAATGTTTGCCAGTTCTCTTGTGGCTGATTTGCATCTTATCCCAGCATTTATATTTTTTGAAATTTATCATGATAAAACTATGGCAATGTCTCTTGCTATAGGTGCAGTTGTGGCTAATATATTTTCAATAGCTTTGACCATTGTTGAAGTAGCAAAAACAAGAGAAGAGTTTTAAGGAGAAAATTTTATGCATTATGACCCTAAGAAAATTGAAAAAAAATGGCAACAATTTTGGAGTGAAAACAACTCTTTTGAGCCTGAAGACAATAAAAAGAAAAAGAAAAAATATATTTTAAGTATGTTTCCTTATCCTAGTGGTAGGATACATATGGGGCATGTTAGAAATTATTCTATTGGTGATGCAATAGCTCGAAATGCCAGAAAAGAAGGGTTTAATGTTCTTCACCCCATAGGATGGGATAGTTTTGGTATGCCTGCTGAAAATGCTGCTATAAAAAATAATCTTCATCCAAAAAAATGGACTTATGAAAATATTGATTATATGAGAAAAGAACTTGATTGTTTAGGATTATCTTTTAGCAAAAAAAGAGAATTTGCTACAAGTGATCCGATTTATACAAAATTTGAACAAGAGTATATAATTAAAATGTTTGAATCAGGGTTAATGTATAGAAAATCAAGCACTGTAAACTGGTGCGAAAGTTGCCAAACTGTTTTAGCTAATGAACAAGTTGAAAATGGATGTTGTTGGAGATGCGGTAACGAAGTAAAACAAAAAGAGATGCCCGGATATTATATAGCCATTACAAAATATGCCGAAGAGTTATTGGAAAGTTTAAAAACATTGGAAGGGAAATGGCCTCCACAAGTTTTAAAAATGCAAGAAAATTGGATAGGGAAAAGCGAAGGTCTTAGTTTTGATTTTGAATTAAGCGAAGATTCTAAAAAGAAATTATCAAATCAATTTGATAGATATGAAGTTTTTACAACAAGAGCTGATACTATTTTTGGAATAAGTTATTCTGCATTAGCTCCAGAACATCCAATCGTAAAATATATCATAAAGCATAAATTATTGAGTGAAGAAAAAATAGCAATTATTAAAAATATGCAAAATTTGAGTGAAAAAGAAAGATCTATGCAAGATAAAGAAGGTGTTAGTCTTGAGATTGATGTTTTGCATCCTATTACAAAAGAAAAAATCCCTGTCTGGGTTGCCAATTTTGTTCTTATTGGATATGGTGGTGGAGCGGTTATGGCTGTCCCAGCTCATGACGAAAGAGATTATGAATTTGCTCAAAAATATAATTTACCTGTTAAGTATGTTATTAAACCGTTAAAAAAAATGAAAACAGATGGTCCTTTGTGCGAAGATGGAGAACTTGTTGATAGCGAAGATTTTAGTGGATTAAAAAGTAAAGAAGCCAGAAAGGCTATCATCTCTTATTTTGAAAAAGAAAATTTAGGAAAAAAAGAGATAAATTACAAATTAAGAGACTGGGGAGTTAGCAGACAAAGATATTGGGGTGCTCCTATTCCTTTTGTTCATTGTTCAAAATGCGGATTGGTTCCTGAAAAAATTGAAAATTTACCCATCTCTTTGCCCGATGATATAGTGATAACAGGCGAAGGAAATCCATTAGAAACACATCCTACTTGGAAATATTGTAAATGTCCAAAATGTGGAGAAGATGCTTTAAGAGAAACTGATACTCTTGATACATTTGTGCAATCAAGTTGGTATTTTCTAAGATATGCAACCAATCCTGCGAAGTGGCAAGAAGTAGGAATTGACAAAGAAGATATAGATTATTGGATGAATGTAGATCAATATATTGGTGGAATTGAACATGCTATTTTACATCTTTTATATGCAAGATTTTTTACAAAAGCATTAAGAGATTTGGGATATATTAATGTAGATGAACCTTTTGAAAGACTTTTAACTCAAGGAATGGTTTTAAAAGATGGTTCTAAAATGAGTAAATCAAAAGGAAATACTGTTGATCCTGATGATATTATTGGTAAATATGGAGCTGATACTGCAAGACTTTTTATACTTTTTGCGGCACCTCCTCAAAAAGAATTGGAATGGAATGATAATGCAGTAGAGGGTGCTTTTAAATTCATAAAAAGATTGTATGAAAGATCAAATAATGCCAGTAAAATGGATTCTTTGGTTTTGATTGATCACAATAGTTTAAACAAAGAAGAAAAGTTTGCTAGAAAAAAAGTTTATGAGGCTTTAAAAAAATCAAAACAAACTTATGATAGAGATTATAGTTTCAATACATTAATAGCTTCTTGCATGGAAGCACTAAATGCACTAAATGCTCAAAATAATAATAATGTATGGAGTGAAGGATATTATATAATATTAAATATTTTAGAGCCTATAATTCCTCATGTTTGCTGGGAACTTAGCGATAAGCTTTTTGAAAGAAAAAATTTCAGAAATATAGAAATAATAAAAGAAGTTTTTGATGAAAATAGTGTTAAAATTGTTATTACGGTTAATGGTAAAAAAAGAGATGAAATTGAAATAGATACAAATTTGACAAAAGATATAATAATAAAAAAAGCAAAAGAAAAAGTATTTAAATGGATTGATGGAAAAAATATAATAAAAGAGATATATATTCCAAATAAACTTGTCAATTTAGTTATAAAGTGAAAACAAGGAGAAAGAAACATGAGTAAAATTATGAGAATTAAAATATTTATGCTTATTGTTTCTATGTTTATGATAATAGGATGTGGGTATAAACCGTCTTCTTATTATGAAAAAATGGTTTTGGGTGATAAAATTTATGCCAAAGTATTGATGGATATACAAAATCCTGAAAACTCTGTCCTTGTTAAAGATGCTATCAATGAGGCTATTGTATCGAAATTCAAATCTAAAATAGTGGCTAAAAAAATCTATGCTGATAGCCAATTATATGTAAAATTTAATAATATATATTTTAAACCAATAGCATATAATAAAGATGGATACATCATATCATATAAAGCTGAAGTTTCATTGGATATTAAATATATTGATAAAACAGGACGACAAAATAGTTTTACAGTAGATGGAAGTTATGATTTTTCTATAGAACCAAATAGTGTTATTTCGGATACTAAAAAATTTGAAGCGATAAAATTTTCATCATATAAAGCGATTTCTGAATTTGTTTCCAAAATATCTATTTTGGGTGCTATAAAAAAGGATGAAAAAAATGGCAAAAATTAATGATATTATACGAGAAGCTATTAAACAAATGCAATCTCAAAAAAAAGTTTGGACTCCGTTAAATTATCATGAAGTATTTTGTAAAGTAGCGAAAGAAAATGGTCTTATCGTAGAAGAGTGCAGACAACTTGATAAATATATTGAAAAATTAGATGCTTCTTTGAAGCAAGAGATTTCAAATTTTAAAGTTAAAAATTTAGATGAATTGTTTATGTTTTTATCTTCAAGATTAAGTAGAAGTTTAAAATCAGATACTTCAGAAATTTTGGAAGCTATGTATGTATTGGCAAGAAGAATTTTGCAAAGTATTGCTGTCTTGCACAATAAAAAAGCAACCGATTTGTCAAATTATTCTTTGGAAAAATTAAAAACTAAAAATGATCTTAAAAGCATAAATACTTTAAAAGATAAATGGTTTGATTTTGTAACAAGTTATGATGATAGTTTTTTGAAAAAAATTGATGCATATTGCACTGTTGATAAAACTGATTTGGAAAAATTTGTTAATGGAATTGTTAAATGTTTTAATAATAATAACGACCAAGCAATATATAAAAAATTAGCTCCTTTAATTATAGCTACCCTGTCTCCTTCAATTGCTTCAAGCATTGATGATGATTTGGCTTCGATTAGTTATGAATTAAGAAATTCTCCTGAAATTTTAGCTACTGATTCTATTCAAGATGATATTAAAAATATGATTAAAAAAAGAGTTGAGCTTGATAAAAAAGAGATGAAAAAGAAAATAAGTGAAGTAGATAAAATTTTACTTGAAATTGAAAAAAAATTAATTTCTCTTATTGCCGTCAGTAGTTCTAGCAATAAAAATGTCAAAAAAGTAAGAAATGAATTAGAGAATATTAATTTTCAAGCTGATTCTTTTGAAATGATACAAACAAAACTTCTTAATATTACTGATTCATTAGAATATGAAACAAGAACTTTGAATGATAAAATGATCGAAAATCAAAAGATTATTAGAAGTCTAAAAACAAGAAATGAAAAATTGGAAAAAGCTTTAATAATGGCGAAAAAAGAGAGCAAAAAAGATTTTTTAACAAAATTAGCTTCAAGAAGAGCATTAGATGAAGAGCTTAAAAAAATTGAAAGTGGATATACAAGATATAAAATTGATTATTCTGTTTGTTTTGTGGATATAGATCATTTTAAAATGGTTAATGATACTTATGGACATGATGCTGGAGATATTGTTTTATCTGCTCTTGGAAAAATTTTAAAAAAATTTACAAGAGAAATGGATTTTGTAGGAAGATATGGTGGCGAAGAGTTTTTAATGGTTCTTCCAAATACACATTTGCAAAATGCGGTTGAATTTGCCAATAAAATAAAAGATATTATAGCTAACTTTAAATTTTTGTATAAAAATGACAGAATTGATGTTAAAGTTAGTATCGGTGTAAGCGAAAGAAAAAATAATAAATCTCTTGAAGAAACTATAAAAAAAGCTGATGAAATGTTATATAAAGCAAAACAAAACGGTAGAAATAGGGTTTGTTTTTCTTGAATTCTTTTAATAATTTTTTAAAGAAAAAACCATTATTTAATAATGATAAAATAGATTATACTAGAATGCCAAGATTGTGGAAAAGAATCAGTTCGTATTTTACAATTCCTAAAATTATTCATATTGTTGGAACAAATGGAAAAGGAACTACCGGTAGGTTTATATCTTGGTATTTATATAAGATGGGTTTGAAAGTAGGGCATTATAGCTCTCCTCATATTCTAAATTTTAATGAAAGAATTTGGCTTAATGGAAAAAATATTGATGATAATTTTTTAGAACAAGCACATGCTTATTTGCAAAAAATATTAACAAACCAAGAATTGAGTGAAATATCTTATTTTGAATATACTACATTAATGGCTATATATCTTTTTCAAAAATGTGATTATATAATTTTGGAAGCGGGTCTTGGAGGAGAATTTGATGCTACTAATATTTTTGAAAAAAAATTGACTCTAATTACTCATATAGACTATGATCATCAAGAAATGTTGGGGAAAAGTATTGATTTAATTGCTTGCACAAAGATGAGAAGTATTACAAAAGATGCTATTTTGGGTTTTCAAAAGCATAAAGAAGTCCTAAATTGTGCTAAAAAACTCCAGAAAACAAAACATGTAAATATATTTTCTTATGAAGATTTTTTGTCTGAAAAAGATAATATTTTTATAGATAAATATATTTTAGCAAAAAAATTACCTTTATTTTTTCGAGAAAATTTATCTTTAGCTGTGTCGGCTTTGAAATTTTTTAATTTTAAAATAGATATGCAAAAGTTTAATGATTTGGAATTTTTCGGAAGATGTCACAAAATAAAAGATAATATTATTGTAGATGTTGGGCATAATATTTTAGCGGCAAATGCTTTGCAAAAATATTTTAGCGACAAAAAAATTACTTTAATATATAATAGCTATAAAGATAAAGATTTTTGTAAAATACTTTCTATTTTGAAGCCAATTATAAAAAATGTAGAAATATTGCCAATTAATAAACAAAGAATTATCTCAAGAGAAATTTTACAAAAATGTTTAAATAAACTAGATATTGAATATAAAACTTTTTCAAAAATAAAAAATGATGAAGAATATTTAGTATTTGGTTCTTTTTCTGTAGCAGAAGAATTTTTAAGGAAATATAATGAGAAATAAATTAACGATTATCATTTCTGATATAAATGGTTCAAAACATTATACGGTGAGACAAATTATAAAAAAAATTTTTTTATATCTTGTTTTAGCTATTGCTGTATTGATTGTATTTGGCATTATTTGGATAAAATTTTTAACACTTAAAATAAATGATATAAAAATAACAAAACAGATTTATAAAAAACAGGCAAAAGAGTTAATAGATAAAAATGAAATTCTATCATTAAAAATAAAAAATTTACAAAATAAAATTAATTTAAAAAGTGAGAAATTAGAAGAAATTAATGATAAAATTTCTGATCTTGAAGCATCAATGGGGTTAAAAAGTGATGCGAATGAAACAACTAATGAGAGAATTAATTTACTTCAAATAACATCTCTTCAAAGAAAAGAATTTTTAAGAAATATTCCAAATGGATTTCCTGTAAAAAATAGAGGAATTACATCAAAATTTGGATGGAGAATCAACCCTATCTCTCATAAAAAAGAGTTTCATGCGGGGATTGATTTAAGAGCTAAAATAGGTGAAAAGATTTATGCACCTGCTGATGGTATTGTAGAGTTTGCAGGATATAGCAAAAGAAGCGGATATGGAAATCTTATCATAATTGATCATAATTTTGGTTTTAAAACATTATATGGACATTTAAAAAAAGTTGCAGTTAGAGCAGGGGAATTTGTTAGAAAAGGATCAGTTATAGGATATACAGGAAGCACTGGATTTTCAACAGGACCGCATTTGCATTATGGAATTATGTATATCCAAAGATTTTTAAATCCCTATTATTTTATAAAATGGAACAGAAAAGATTTTAATCATATTTTTAAAAAAGTAAGGAGAGTAAAATGGCAATCTTTAATAAGAGCGATACAGAGTCAAATACAACCATTATTGCATCAGGCACGAAAATAGATGGTAATTTTGATTTGAAATGCAGACTTCATGTAGACGGAGAAATAAGTGGTAAAATAATATCAAACAATATCATAAGCATTGGAAAAAGTGGCAAAATAAAAGGAGAGCTTAATGCAAAAAAATTAATAGTTAGTGGAGTTTTAGAAGGTGAAGCTGATTGTGATAGTGTTGAACTTTTGAAAGGCGGTAAAGTGTTTGGAAAAATTATTGCCAAAGACTTAATGATAGAATCAGATACTATTTTTGAAGGAGAAAGTCAATTTAAAAAAGATGATGAAAAAAAATTAGAAATAGATAAAGACAGTGCAAGCAAAAATTTATGAATTTTTAAAAAATAATATTTTAAAAAATGGGCTTTTATTAACCAAAAATGAAAAAGAATCCCAAGAAATAAAAAATGTTACAGAGCTTTTAGGATATAAAACTTATGTTTTGCCTGAGATAAGGGTGAGCAAGGGTGATGATTTAAGAGCATATAAACATGAAATTGATGATCTTATATCTTCTCTTAGCAATTATTATCATAATCAAAAAAATAAAAAAATAATAATTTCTCCTTTTTGTTCGCTTTTATATCCTTTGCCACAAAAAGAACTTTTTACAAAAAAAACTATTCATTTTGCTGATACAATTAAATTAAATGATTTAAAAGAAAAATTTTTTAGATGGGGATATACTTTTGTAGATATTGTTGAAGAAAAAGCAGAAGTATCTTTTAGGGGCGACATCATCGATGTTTTTTCAATTAATCAAAGCAAACCAATTAGGATATCTTTGTTTGATGATGAAGTAGAAAGTATTAGATTTTTTGAAGTTCAATCACAAAAAAGTATAAAAGAAGAGTTGGAAGAGATTGATATAATACCTGCTACTTTTGATTTTAGTAAAGAAGAGTTTGAGCAAATATCAAAAAAAATAGAAAAAATAGAAACAGATAGTTTTGTAAAAGATATAAATTCACTTTGGTTGTGGGGTTTGGATGAACTTGGAGTTTATTATCCAAAACTTTTTAATACTTTTTTGTGTGATAAAATTGATAATGAATTTATGGAAATAAAAAGTTTTAACCCTGATATTTTAGATATTAGAAAATTTGCTAAGATAATTGATTCTCCAAAAATATATAAAGATATAGAAGTTGTAGATATAAATTCACTTTTAGAGTTTCATCCAAATAAAAAGATAACTATTTTATCAAAAAATGATGCTATTACAAAAAATTCAAATCTTGATGAAAAATATTATTCCCATATTTTAAAAAATAGCAATATTGTTAATATTATGAGTTCCAAAGAAATTATTGTTTCTTTAAATAAAGAAATAAGCAAGAAAAGAAGAAAAATAAGTCATATTATTTTGGATGAATTAAAAGTCGGTGATTATGTAGTTCATGAAGATTATGGTATAGGAATATTTAAAAATCTTGAAAATATATCTGTTTTGGGAAGAAAAAGAGATTTTATTCAAATTCTTTATCAAAATAATGACAAACTTCTTTTGCCTGTTGAAAATATAGATAAAATAGATAGATATATTGGCGATAGTGGTTCGTTGGCTATTGTTGACAGGCTTGGAAAGGGTAGTTTTGCAAAACTTAAAGAAAAAGTTAAGGAAAAATTATTTGAAATAGCGAAAGAGATAGTGAATGTAGCAGCCAAGAGAGAGCTTGAGAATGCAACTATTATAAAAAGTGATATTTGTGAGCTTAAACTTTTTCAACAAAGTTCCGGTTTTGCTTATACTTCTGATCAAGTTGAAACGATAAATGATATTTGCAAAGATTTCGAAAGTGGCAAAGTCATGGACAGGCTTTTGAGTGGAGATGTGGGATTTGGAAAAACAGAAGTTGCAATGAATGCAATGTTTTTGGCGGTTAAAAACGGTTATCAATGTGCCTTAATAGCTCCTACAACATTATTGGCAAACCAACATTATAAAACACTTAAAGAGAGATTTGAAAAATTTGGTATTAATGTTTATAGGATTGATAGATTTATTAAAGCAAAAGAAAAAAAAGAAACTATGGATGGGATAAAAGATGGAAAAATAAAAATTGTAGTAGGAACGCATGCTCTTTTTAATGCAAAGTTTAAAAATCTTGCTTTTTTGGTGATAGACGAAGAGCATAAATTTGGAGTAAAACAAAAAGAGAGATTAAAAAAATTTTCTAAAAATGTGCATATTTTATCCATGAGTGCCACACCGATACCTAGAAGTTTAAACATGGCTCTTTCTTCCATAAAGCAATATTCCAAGCTTTTAACTCCTCCTCAGAACAAACAAGGAGTTAGAACTTTTGTAAAAGAGTTTAATAAATCTATTTTAAAAGAGATTATTTTAAGAGAATTAAGACGAAAAGGGCAAATATTTTTTGTTCATAATAGAATTTCAACTATTGAGGATAGAAAAAGATATTTAAAAGAATTATTACCTAATTTAAAGATTTTAACACTTCATTCCAAAATAAATTCATCAGAGATGGAAAAGGAGATGCTTCTTTTTGAAAAAGGAGAATATGAAATACTTCTTTCGACTTCTATTGTAGAATCCGGTCTCCACATACCAAATGTAAATACTATTATTATAGAAAATGCAGATAGATTTGGTATTGCTGATTTGCATCAATTAAGAGGGCGAGTCGGCAGGGGTAAAAATGAAGGATATTGCTATCTTTTGGTGAGTGATAAGCAAAATCTTAATGAAACGGCAAAAAAAAGAGTTATGGCTCTTGAGAGCAATTCTTTTTTAGGAAGCGGTTCTGTTTTGGCTTACCATGATTTGGAGATCAGAGGCGGGGGAAATTTGATAGGAAAAGCTCAAAGCGGACATATAAAAAATATAGGATATTCTCAATATCTTAAAATGCTTGAAGATGCCATAAATGAACTTTTAAATAAAAAAACTATAAAGAAAAAAGAGGTTAATATTAAATTGGCGGTAAGTGCATATATAAATGATATTTATATTCGTGAGGATAGATTGAGATTGGAGATATATAGAAGATTGGGTAAATGTGAAAATTTGAGTGAAGTATATGAAATAGAAGATGAATTAAATGATAGATTTGGCGAAATTGATGAGGTTAGTAGAAGATTTTTAGATATTATATGTATTAAAATAATGGCATTGAAAAAAGATATTTCTCTTATTTCGAGTTATCAGCAAAATATCTCTTTTGTTTTTGCTAATGGAAATAAAAAAGAGATAAAAGCAAGAAGCAAAGATGATGATGATATCATCAAAGCTGTATATAAGGAGATAAAATGAGAATATCTTTTGTCGGTGATATTATTGGCAAACCAGGAAGAGAGATGCTTAAAAAATATCTTTCGTCGTTGAAAGAAAAATATAAAATTGATTTAGTGATTGCAAATGGGGAAAATACGAGCCATGGTTTTGGTTTGAGTCAAAAAAATGCAAATGAGCTTTTGAGCTATGGAGTTGATTTTATAACAGGTGGAAATCATATCTGGGATAAAAAAGATATTATTCCATTTTTGGATACTTTACCGATAATTAGACCTATAAATTATCCTCCTGGAACTCCTGGAACAGGTTTGAGATATGCCACAGTTGGAGATGAAAAATTAGCTATAATTAATCTCATGGGATATTTTACTATGCCTATGGTTGAAAATCCATTTTTATATATTCAAAAAGTTGTAAATGATCTTGATGCCAAAGGAATAAGAAATATTTTTATAGATTTTCATGCCGAAGCCACAAGTGAAAAAGCTACACTTTTATCCATGTTAAAAGGAAAAGTATCTGCAATATGTGGAACACATACTCATGTTGGAACAGATGATATGGTGATAGACGAAGGAACATTTTTTGTTAGCGATGTAGGACTTACTGGTTGTAGAGATGGTATTATAGGTATGGATAAAAAAGCCCCTATTCAAAGATTTACTACAGCTTTGTCATCCTCTTTTGATATACCAAAAAGTTGTAAAAAAATTTTTCAAATAATTATTTTGAAAATAACTAATGGAAAATGTATAGATGCAAAAAAAATAAAAATATATAATGATAGAGATAAAATGACAATAACTGAGGTTTTTAAAGAATATTAAAATGAAAATAATGTTACTTTTAATTTTTATTGTTAATTTATATGCAAATACAATATACATCAAGACTATAGAAGTTTTATCGAATTTAAAACAAACAAAATATCGTCATTATAGAAATGGATTTGTTATTTCAAAAGATAAAATATTTGTTGATTGTAGCGGATTTGTGGACTATATAATAAATAGTGTAAATCCTTTACTTTATCAAAAAATGCTTAGAAAATCCAAACATTCTTGCTATAGAGTTTTAGCAAGTGATTATGTAGATTTTTTTAAAAATCATACTTTTAAAGAATTTAAAATTATAAATTCTGTTAAAGATATTCAAAAAGGTGATATTATTGCTTATAAATTATATGATTGTATAATTCCAAAAAGATGTAAAAATCAAAATAAAATAATTTATCTTACAAAATGTATTAAATTTAAGCACCATAAATGTATAAGAAGGCAAAATACAGGTCATGTTTTTATAGCACTTGATGCTCCAAAAAAGCAAAAAAATAAATGGATTTTGAAAGTAGCTGATTCTACTATGCATTTACATAAAAATGATAGCAGAATTCATAGTGGAGTGGGGTATGGATATATATTTTTACATGATGGATATATACAAATTCGGCATAAAAAAATTTCTATTTATATAGGTAGAATTCGTTGATAAAATTCTTTTTAACTTAGATAAAAGGATAATTATGCAAATAAGCAACAGTTTTGAATTGTTTAAATTTTTAAAAATTGAAAAAGGTTATTTAAAAGAGCTTCATGATCCTCTTTGGTGGCCAAATAGTAAAAGTTTTGAAGTGGTAGTGGGGACAATTTTGACTCAGCAGACCAAGTGGCACAAAGTTGAGAAAGCTCTTGAAAACTTAAAAACAAATGCTTTGTTGGATTTGAAATCTTTGTCAAATTGTGATGCAAAATTTTTGGCAACTCTTATTAAGCCAAGTGGATTTTATAACACAAAAGCTAAAAGAATTAAATTGCTTTCAATTAATATCCTTAAAGATTTTGGTAATTTTAAAACTTTTAAAAATAATGTAAATAGAGAATGGCTTTTAAAACAAAAAGGATTGGGCAAAGAAAGTAGTGATTCTATTTTGTGCTATGCTTGTGAAAGAGAAGTTTTTGTGGTAGATAATTATAGTGCGAAATTACTTAGAAAATTTGGATATAATTTTGAAGAATATGATGAATTAAAAGATTGGATGGAAGATGGAATTTTATCAAATTTAGAAAAAATATATGAAATTTATCAAGAAGAAAAAACTATCAACGAAATATTTGCAAGATTTCATGGAAAGATTGTAGAATATGCTAAGGAGGAGCTTTAACTCCTCTTTTTTATAAATTATGTTCTTTTTTATATTCCATAATCATTGCATAAGCTTCATCTTTTAATTGTAATTTTTCTTTTTTCAATTTATCAAGATCAACATCGCTCATATATTCTCTGCCTTCATCAACATCTTTTATTTGACTGTCAAGCTCATTATGTCTTTCGAAAATTTTTGCAAAATGAGCATTTTCCATTTTTAATTTGCTAACTATATCTCTATATTCGTGTAGCATATATTCTCCCTTGTTATTTTTTTTAAATTATATCTATAAATCGATTAAAATTAGCTTCTATACTCAGCATTAATTTGAACATATTTGTAACTTAAATCACATCCGTAAGCAGTGTATGTTTGTGAACCCATGTTTAAATTGCAACTTATTTTAAAACTGTCTTGTTTCATAATTTTATAAGCTTTTTCTTCTAACTCTTTATTCATCTGCTTTGTTCCGTTTCCATAAACAATGATATTATCATACTTTATAGTCAATTTTTCTTCATCGCACTCTATTTGACTTGCTCCTATGGTTGAAGCAATTCTTCCCCAATTTGGATCTTCTCCAAATAGTGCAGTTTTAACCAAAAGTGAATTGCTAAGTGCAAAAGCAGCTTTTTTTGCATCTTCATAAGTTTTTGCATTTTTTACTTCAAAAGCTACTACTTTTGTTGCTCCTTCACCATCTTTTAATATTTGCATACTCAATTCTTTGGTTAAAAGATGTAATGCTTCATAAAAAGCATTTTTTTCATATACTCCACTTTTTTTATTAGAAAATAAAAGAACTGTATCGTTTGTTGATGTGTCTCCATCTACACTAATAGTATTAAACGAATCTTTAACTGCATCTTTTAAAAAAGTATCCATATCTTTTTTGGGAATATTTGCATCAGTTATAATAAAACAAAGCATCGTTGCCATGGCGGGATTTATCATACCAGCCCCTTTGCAAATAGCTGCAATATTAAAAGATTTGCCATTTTCAAGTTTTACTTCAAAAGCTATCTCTTTTTTGAAAGTATCTGTTGTCATAATGGCTTGTGCCGTTCCGTTACTGTCTTTTTTTTGAAAATCAAATTTTTTAAAAGAGTTTATAATCGTTTGTTTGGGCAATCTATAACCGATAACACCAGTTGAACTCATGATAGGGTTTTTGATATTTGGATTGTATTGGTTTAAATTTTGCAATATTTCCTCTATATCTTCTACCCCCTTAGATCCAGTCATAGCATTTGCATTTTTTGAATTTATAAGAATAAAATTTGTTTTAAAATCTTTTGGATATTTTTTAAAATGTTTTATTGGTGCAGCTTGAAAAATATTTGAAGTAAAACAAGCACTTACATCGCACTCTTCTTCGCTGTATATAAAAGCTATATCATTTTTATCTTTTTTTAATCCTGCATTAATGCCTTGTGAATAAAATCCTTTCACATTATCCAATCCGTTTTTTAAAGAAAAAATTTGAAACATAAAAAATCCTTATTTTTTAGTAGGTTGTTGTTTTTTGTTTATATATTGTTTTGCTAAATATATATTTTTACTTGCTCCCGCAACCAATAATGTTGATTCGCCTAACAAGATAGTATCTTCATTTGGAATAGGTAGAAATCTTCCATTTTTATCTTTGATCCCTATTATGCTAACATTTAAAATATTTCTCAATTTTACATCTTTTATTTTTTTAAATTTAAGCCAAGAATAATTTGGAATTTGAATTTCTTCTATATCAAGAGTTTTGTTTTTTTTGTATAAAAATTCTTCAAGCATATTTTGCATATCAGGTCTAGCACTAAGTGCACCAATCCTTTGTGCCAAAAGTTTTGCGGGAGAGATTACATTATCTGCTCCTAGTTTTTTTAATTTGTCTATTTCGCTTGTATCTTTTGCATATGTTATTACTTGATAAGGATTTTTTCGTTTCAATTCTTTTTCATAAAGTCTAACAGTTGAAATCATGGCAATATTTTCTGCAATATTTGGAGAAAGAGTAATGATGCCTTTTGCACTCGATAAATATGATTTTAAAAGTGCATTGTTTGATTGAGGATTTTCATTTACAAAATATGAATATTTATATTTTTTTGCCTTTTGTTCCAAATCTTTATCATCGTCCACCACTACAAAAGGAATATTGTTTTCCATGAATTGTTTAGATAATTCTATAGTAAAATTATTATGATAAAAAATAATAAAATGGTTATCCAATCTAGCAATTTTATACAACATACTTCTCTCCTTGAGAATTTTTAAAAGTTTTCCTTTGTTGATAACTTCTATTAAAATACCGACGGAAAAAGAAAAAATTCCAAATCCAACAATAATAAGTGTAATAGTAAAAATACGACCGAATTGTGATATAGGTTCTATTTCTCCATATCCGACAGTTGTGAAAGTTATACCTGTTTGATATATAGCATCCATAAGAGAAAAATTATCTATCGCCATATAGCCTAATGTGCCGAACATCATTAATAAAACAGTTAAAATTAATGGTAGTCTAAGCGGAGCTAATTGCTGATATAATTCAATATCTAAATTGACAAGTGGTTTTCGAGATTCTTTCCAATTTAGGAGGTGTTTAATCTTTGAGATGATACTCAATCTAAAACCTCCTTTTGGAAACTATTTGTGGATACTATAATTTATGAATTTTTTTTCATTGTTCTAAGTGTTGAAGCGGCTACTTTGATTTTTCTTTTGGTGCCATCTTCTAATGTAATTCTAATTGTTCTAAGATTTGGTAAAAATCTTCTTTTTGTTTTATTGTGTGCATGACTTACATTATTGCCTACTGCAGGTCCTTTGCCACTGATTGCGCATCTTCTTGCCATAATATTTCCTTAAAATTTTTTAGCAATTATATTGAAAAATAACAAAAATCTTGCTTAATTCAACAATATTTTATAAAATAAAAGATAAAATTCATATTATGATAAAAGAAAAAATTGATAAGTTTTTAAAAAATATACCTGCTATTCCTGAAAATGTCCGAAAGTGTGCTTTTTATTTAGAAGAGGGCGATTTAACGAAAGCTTCTTATGAAGCTTCTTTGGATTTGGCTTTTTCAAATTATCTTATAAATATTATAAATAAACCTATATTTGGTTTTACTAATTATGTAAAAGATGTAAAACAGATATTTAGTATTTTAGGGATAGAAAGAGCTTCTCAAATTGTAAATGCTTATTATGCTTCTTTGATACTTCCAAAAAAATGGAAAGTTTTTAAGATAAATAATACCGATTTTCAATTTTTGCAATCGAATTTAATATTCTATTGGAATAAAATATTAAATCATTTAAATTATAATCATATTTATATATCTTCTGTTGTATCGTTAATTCCTGGGTCTTTGGTGGTGTGTGAAGAAATTTTTGAAGAAAATTATGAAGATATAATTTTGTTAAAAGAGTCCCAATCCATCAGTTATGATGAAATACTGTATAAAATAAGCGGACTTACAATATTTGATATATTAAAACAAATATGTATAAAATGGGAATTAAACAAAGAATCAATCAAATTTATTGATTATTTTTCAAAAAAAATTAATAATGAAACAATGTATTCGAAATTGGCAAAATATCTTCATCTTTTAGTATTTTATGAAATTTCAAAACCAGAATATATTGAAGCAGGAATTAATGATTTTGTAGAATTTGATATTGGATTTGTGCAAGATATTTATGAAGATTTTAGTAAAATAGTTGAGTTATCATGAGACCTGTTTTTAAAAATAATATAGCTATTTTTACTTCACAAGGTTTTTTAGATGGTGTGAATGCCGAATCTATCATAGAGCCAAATGATATCTCTTTTGTTGTTTCAAAAAAGCCTGAAGCCGTATTTGTCTCTTTTAAAAAAATTATATTTTTTAACAAAAAAGGACTTTCTATTATTACAGATTCGCTTAAACAGATACAAAATAAAATTCATTGTCCGATAGGCTTGTGTGAATATGATGAGAAAAAATATAAAACAATTTTATCGATGTTTGATAATAATTTGGATTTTTCTTTATTCGAAAATCTAAAAGTATTAAATTTATTTTTTAATAAAAATATAGATTTTGAAAAAAAGATTTTAGTTTATGAAGAAGATAGTGATCAAAAAAATCAATTAGCAATAGAGCTATATGAAGTTGGATATAAACCTTATGTTGCCAAAAATAAAAATGAATTTCTTGAGAAAAAAGAAGAATATACAAAATATGGTATAATTATACATAATTCTTATATAGCAAATGCAG
The DNA here is from genome assembly GCA_027044945.1 of Campylobacterales bacterium. GTDB lineage: Bacteria > Campylobacterota > Campylobacteria > Campylobacterales > JALSKU01 > JALSKU01. Next base: position 27,068 of record JALUBK010000062.1, on the reverse strand, counting down.
AATCAAAAGTAAATATTTATATAAATAATAATATTATCTTTTATAATTTGGGTAATTTTATAGATTCTACTATTTCTCAAAAGTTTGATTTGAAATATCACAACAATCTTTTAATTATAGGATTTAAAGTTTTTGTTTTTGATATAACAAAAGTCTCTTCTATGAATATTCACGGGATTAATTTTTTAGCAAAGCTTTCAACCGCAGGAGCAGAATACGGAACTACATTTTGCATGATTGGAGTAGATGATAAAAAAATAAGCGAAAAATTAAAAAATGACCTTGAAGATTCGGGTATAATTCTTTATAAAAATATGGAAGAGTTTAAATCTGATGAAGATATTCAAAAAGAAGCTTTAGGTGGAGGAATGGTTCCTGATAAAAACTATAAATTGACAAAAAATGTAATATCAAATTTGAATACTTTTGTAGATATTAGTATGCATATAACAGAAATGCTTTCGCAAAAAACAGGTAAAAAAATAAGTGTGAAAATGGATAAATTATCTTTAGATGATAAAGAATATATTATATCAACTATCGGAGTTTATGGAGAAATAAATGTATTGGTAACAATGGTATTTTCTAAAAAACTTCTTTTGAAGTGTTGTAAAATTTTTTTAAATGACACAAATAATGAAGAAGAAATATTAGATGGAATGGCTGAATATTCAAATATAGTAGCTTCAAAAATTAAATCAAATTTTATTTTGCATAAAATTAAATCCGAAATAACATTGCCTAGAGTTTTTAGCTCCAAAGAACAAGCATTGACATTTTTTGGAAATAGAAAAGGTGTTTTAGTGGATTTGGATTTTGATGGTGAAGTATTAAAACTTTTTTTAAGCAGATAAGGAGAAATATGTTAGTAGCACCAAGTATGCTTTCAAGTAATTTTGGAAGATTAGAAGATGAGGTAAAAAATATTTGTGAAGCTGGAGCAGATAAAATTCATATAGATGTTATGGATGGTCATTTTGTGCCAAATTTAACATTTGGTCCAGTTGTTGTTCAAAGTATAGCAAAAGTGGCAACAAAGCCATTAGATATTCATTTAATGGTGCAAAATAATACTTTTTTTGTTGATTTGTTTGCTCCTTTGAAACCAAAGTATATTTCATTTCATATTGAAGAAGAGAAGCATCCTCATAGACTTTTGCAACATATTAGAGATTTGGGTATTAAATCTGCAATAGCTTTAAATCCCTCAACTCCACCTGAAAGTGTGGAATTTTTACTTGATAATCTTGACATGATACTTTTGATGAGTGTAAATCCTGGTTTTGGTGGTCAAAAATTTATTCCATCAGTTTTAGAAAAGGCAAAAAGATTGAAAAAATTGCTTGTAAAAAAAGGTTCGAATGCACTTATTGAAGTTGATGGTGGTGTAAATGATAAAAATATATATGATTTAAAAAAAGCAGGAGTTGATGTAGTAGTCGCAGGAAGTTATGTTTTTAAAAATGATTATAAAAAAGCGATTGAAAGTTTAAAAAATATATGAGTAACTTGTCAAAAGTAAAAATTTGTGGCATAACAAATTTGAAAGATGCTCTTATAGCTTGTGAGGCTGGAGCAGATGCATTGGGATTTGTTTTCTATAAAAAATCTCCAAGATATATTTCGCCAGAAAATGCTAAAGAAATTATAAAAAATCTTCCTCCTTTTGTTCATAAAGTTGGATTGTTTGTTAATGTTGAAGCTGATGAGATAAATTCTATTTTTAAAGAAACGAAATTAACTTTATCTCAAATTCATTTTGAAGCTAAAGAAAGTTTATATAATGATTTAGAATTTCCCTATATAAAAGTGTTTAGAATAAAAACAAAAGAAGATTTATTAAAAATTCCTAAAAATGAATATGTTTTGGTAGATGCCTTTGTAAAAAATTATGGCGGAGAAGGAAAAAAGATAAAAACAGAATGGTTTGATGGTATTGATTGCTCAAAATTTATATTGGCAGGAGGGCTTAACTATCAAAATATATATGAATTAAAAAAATATGGTTTTTATGGTTTTGATGTTAGCAGTGGAGTTGAGCAAGAAAAAGGTAAAAAAGATTTTAAAAAAATAAAATATTTTATGGAAGCAGTAAAAAATAATGAAAGATAAATTGGATAAAACTATTGATAAAATGGCATCTAAAGAGGGAATAACAAAAGATAATTTTATAAAAGACTGCAAAGACTGTTCTTTGATTATCAATAATAACGAATATAATAATGCTTTGGAATTTATTTGTTCTAACGGTATAGATACAGTTGAAAAAGATCAAATTTTATATACAAAAAGCAGATGGACAAATTTTCAAAAAGATACATATTGCATTGTGGATATAGAAACAAATGGAAGTAGTCCAAAAAACAGTCAAATTATAGAAATAGGGGCAATAAAATATCAAAATAATGAAATTGTAGATAAATTTAACAGTTTTGTTTATTGTGATTTTATTCCAGAATATATAGAAAAAATAACTCATATCTCAAAAAATGATTTAAAAAATGCACCAAAAATAAGAAATGTTTTAGGAGATTTTAGAGATTTTTTGTCTAATTGTGTTTTTATAGCCCATAATGTTAATTTTGATTATAATTTTATATCTCAATCTTTAGAAAAATATGGTCATCAACAACTTTTAAATAGAAAATTATGCACAATTAATTTAGCAAAAAAAACAATACAATCAGAAAAATACGGACTTTCTTATTTAAAAGAAAAATTAAATATTAACATAGGTGATCATCATAGAGCTTATGCCGATGCTTTGAGTGCATTAATGATTTTGAAAACTTCTTTAAATAATCTTCCGCAAGATATAAAAACTACCGAAGATTTAATTTTCTTTTCAAATCCAAATAAAAAGAAAAAAAAGAAAAAATAAAAATACTACAAATTTTTAGTAACAATTATAAGTAATTGTTTTTATAATCAACATATCTTTTAGCAGAATCATGAAGTTCTTTGACTTCTTCATCATTTAAAGTTCTTACAACTTTTGCCGGAGAGCCTATTATAAGTGATCTTGGAGGATATTTTTTATTGCTTGTTACAAGAGAATTAGCTCCTACAATGGACTCTTTACCTATTATAGCACCATCAAGTATTGTGCTGTTCATGCCTATTAAACAACCTTCTTTTATCAAACAACCATGAAGCATTACTTTGTGTCCTATTGTAACATCATCTTTTATGATAGTTGGATTTCCTTCGATATTTGAAGGTGATGGGTGTGTAACATGAATCATACTTAAATCTTGAATATTTACTCTTTTGCCTATTTTTATATAATTTACATCACCTCTTATGACACATCCAAACCATACAGAACTGTCATCGTCTATGGAAACTTTTCCTATAACTTCAGCACTTTTTGCTATAAAAACATTTTTTCTTAAAGTTGGTAAAATTTTATTGTATGCTTGTATCAATTTGATCTCCTAATTCTCTTTTAAAAATTTTCTTGCTAAATTCGCACCTCTTTTTGTCCTGACTTTATAAAATGATTTATATATTTTATTGATATAGTTTTCAAGAATTTCATGAGAATTTATGGGTTGATTATCTTTTTTTTCTTTTTTGATATATCTCTCATCTTCTTGAAGTTCCCAACTAAGCTCATTATCGGCTAATTGCAAATCCAAAATTTCTTTTAGAGTATGAGACAATTTAATATCTTCAATAGGAGACATTAATTCGAGCCTTCGTTCAAGATTTCTAGGCATCAAATCAGCACTTGAAATATATATATTTGGAGTAGAATGTTCAAAATAATAAATTCTTGCATGTTCGAGATATTTTCCAACAATAGAAATAACATTAATATTTTCACTTATATTTTTAATGTTTGGCTTCAAGCAGCAAATACCTCTTATGATCAAGTCTATTTTTACTCCCTCTATGGAAGCTTTATAAAGTGCTTTTATAATATCTTGATCTACCAAAGAGTTTGCTTTTAATATGATTCTACCTTTTTCTTTAAAAGATATTTCGTTATTAATCATTCCTAAGAGTTTTGGCTTTATTTGTGTTGGAGACATGCTAAGATATTTCAATCTTTGTTTTTTTGCAAACCCTGTTAAAATGTGAAAAAATGTTGTGCTGTCTGTTACTATTTCACTTCTAGAGGTAAAAAAGCTTATATCGCTATATATTTTTGCAGTGGCTCCGTTGTAATTTCCTGTTGCTAAATGTATATAAAATTTTAATTTGTTATCTATTTTTCTAATGACTTGTGTTATTTTGGCATGAACTTTAAAACCGCTGATTCCATAAACAACATGAGCTCCTGCTTTTTCTAAAGATTTTGCCCATACGAGATTGTTTTCTTCATCAAATCTAGCTTTAAGTTCCACCATTACAGTAACTTGTATGCCATTATTTGCAGCATCTATTAAAGCCGCAACAATAGGTGAATTTTTTTCAACACGATAAAGTGTCATTCTTATAGAGAGTGTTTTTGGGTCTTTTGCAGCACTTTGAATAAGTCTGGTAACTGGCTCAAAACTTTCATAAGGATGAACTAAGATGGCTTCACCTTTTTCTATAGTATCAAATATAGATCTATTTTCTTCAAAAGGAGGTAGCATTTTAGGTTTATTTGGCTCTATTGTTAAGTGAGCAAAATGTTGATTTCCGACTATTTGCCAAAGAGTTCCCAAGTTGAGAGGAATATCATATCTATATATATCTCTTGGAAATATTTTAAGATGAGAATTTAAAAATTCAAGGATTTCGCTATCTGGATTGCTAGATATTTCAAGTCGAACAAAAGCTCCTTTTTTTCTTAGTTTAAGACCTTGCTCAAGTATTTCCATAAAATCATCTGCTTCCTCTTCTTCTATGACTATATCGGCATTTCTAGTAACTCTAAAAGATAAAACACTTTGTGCTATAAAACCTGGAAAAAGATTTTGAATATGTTTTTCAACAAGAGATTCTATAGTTATATAATGATTATCGTCAAGTTGAATAAATCTTGGAAGCATTCTTGATATTCTAACCATACCAAATTTTGTTTCATTTTGATTTTCCTCTTCTGTGAGTTTAACCGCAAGTGCAAAACTAAGATTGTTTAAATGAGGAAAAGGATGAGTCGAATCAACTGCTATTGGTATTACGATAGGAAAAAGGTGCTCGATAAAATATTCATCTGCTTGTTTTTGCAATTTTTCATCTAATTCATTATATTTTTGTATAAAAAGATTCTCTTTTTCTAATTCTTTTATTATATTTTTATAAGTTACGATAAGTTGTTTTTTTTCATTATTCAAATAATTTCTTATTTCTCTTAATTGTTGAAGTGGTGTCAATCTATCAGGACCGCTTTCCACAATTCTAGCAGAAAATAATTGTTTCAATCCAGCAACTCTTATCATGTAAAATTCATCTAAATTTGTTGCATATATGGCTAAAAATTTTAATCTTTCCAAAAGAGGAAGATGTTCAAAAGTAGCTTGAGCTAATACTCGGCTATTAAATTTTAGCCAAGAAAGTTCTCTATTTATATAATATTTCGGATTATTTAGATTGGTCATTTATTTCTCTCCATTGTAAGTTATCCATTAATTATATCATAAATTATTCTTTATTTAAACTTGCTATTTTATCTCTTAGCCTTGCCGCTTCTTCAAATTCTAATTGTTTTGCTGCTTCTATCATTTTTTTTCTAAGTTCTTTTACTATTTTAACTCTTTCACTTGCTGGGATTTTTTCTTTTTTTGGTTTTGTTTTAGTATAATCCTCAAGTCTTAGATTTTCATCCATTTTTCTTATCGTAGTTTTTGGGACAATTCCGTATTTTTTATTGTAAGCTTTTTGTAAAGCCCTTCTTTTTTTTGTTATATCTATAGCTTTTTGCATCGAATGGGTTATCTTTTTTGCAAACATGATAACTTTACCATTAACATTTCTTGCTGCTCTTCCCATAGTTTGCACAAGAGCCGTTTCGCTTCTTAAAAACCCCTCTTTATCTGCATCAAGAATGCCTATAAGAGAAACTTCAGGTAAATCCAACCCCTCTCTTAAAAGATTTATGCCTATCAAAACATCAAATTCTCCGAGTCTCAAGCCTCTTATTATTTGATTTCTTTCAATTGCATCTATATCGCTATGAAGATATTTAACTTTTAGTCCAAGTTCAATATAATATTTACTCAACTCTTCACTCATCTTTTTTGTCAAAGTTGTTACCAAAACTCTTTCTTTTTTTTCAACTCTTTTTTTAATTTCATCAAACAGTTTTTCTACTTGATACTCGCTATCCATTATTTCTATTTCAGGATCAAGAAGTCCTGTTGGTCTTATGATTTGTTCGGCTATATTTTTGCCTGAGAGGTTAAGCTCATATTCATTTGGTGTTGCACTGACAAATAAAAACTGATGATTTTTTGAGATAAATTCATCAAATTTTAAAGGTCTGTTGTCTAATGCCGAAGGAAGTCTAAAACCATAATCGACTAAAACTTCTTTTCTGCTTCTATCTCCTGCATACATTCCTCTAAATTGAGGCAAACTTACATGGGATTCATCAATTATCAAAAGATAATCTTCCCCTTTTGTTTCGTAATAATCAAATAAAGAGTAAGGAGTTTCGCCTGGTTTTTTACCTGTGAGATATCTAGCATAATTTTCAATACCCTTACAAGCTCCCGTGCTTTCCATCATTTCAAGGTCAAATTCCACTCTTTGTTTCAATCTTTGATATTCAACCATTCTATTTTCTTTCTTAAAATAATTCAATCTTTCCCCAAGTTCCTCTTCGATCCCCTTCATGGCTATTTTTAATCTATCTTGCCCAACTATAAATTGATTTGCTGCATATATAACTATTTTTTTGAGTTTATTTTCTTTTTTATTGTTTGTTAAAATATCAAAATAATAAATACTTTCAACCTCATCTCCAAAAAATTCTATCCTCACAGCTTCGTCTTCTTTATATGCTGGAAATATATCTACCACATCGCCATTAACTCTAAAATCACCTCTGTCAAAAAAATTATCATTTCTTTTGTATCCCATATCTACAAGTTTTAAAAGTAACTTTTTTTGATTTAATTCTTCGCCGACTTCTATACTTTGAACCATTTTTTTGTATTCATTAGGATTTCCTAGTCCATAATTGGCTGACACTGAAGCTACACATATAATATCATCATAACTCAAAAGTGAAGCAGTGGCACTAAGTCTCAATCTTTCAAGTTCGGCATTGATGGAACTATCTTTTTCTATAAAAAGATCTCTTCTTGGTATGTAAGCCTCAGGCTGATAATAATCATAATAACTGATAAAATATTCTACATGATTATTTGGAAAAAATCCTCTAAATTCACTATAAAGTTGAGCTGCAAGAGTTTTATTATGAGTCATGATAAGTGTTGGAAGATTGGTTTCTTGTATGATTTTTGCCATTGTAAAAGTTTTTCCACTTCCAGTTACTCCGACTAGAGTTTGATATTTATTTTTTCTTTTGATACTCATCGAAAGTTTATCTATGGCATTTGGTTGGTCTCCTCTTGGGGCAAGTTTACTAACCAATTCAAATCTTTTTTTCACTTGCTATTCTCCATTTTTAATAAAATTTTGGTATCATTATACTAAAATTTTATTATTGAGGGTAAAAATGCTATTTGAAGAAACAAATAAAATAAAACTTTTAAGTCAAAAAGTAGATGAGCTTTTAAAAAATTATAAAGACTTAAAAGAGGAAAGTGAAAAATTGAAAAATGAAATTGCCACACTAAAAGCCAGTAACGATGCTAAAGATATTCATATAAAAAAATTGGAAGAAAAAGTATCCATAAGTGATCTTGAAGGAGATGAGATTTTAAGTAAAATAGAGGAAGTATTGGGCAGGTGAAAAAGTTATCTATCTCAATAGCAGCTAAAAGATATGATATATCAGTGAGCGAAGAGTTTGCTTCTATTTTTGAAAAAGAGTTGGAAGAAACTTTTACAAAAGGAAATAATGATATAAAAACTTTACTTAGTGCATATGTGCAAAAAAGTTATGAAAAATTTCTTTTAGAGAAAGAGATAGATAAAATAAATGAAAAATTATAAAATTTTAAGAAAAGATTAAAGAATATAACTTTATAATACTAACAAATAAATGACAAGTGTGTCATTTATAAAAAAACTTAAGGAGTCTCAAATGAAAAACAGAAGAAGTGGTTTTACAATGATCGAATTGATTTTCGTCATAGTTATCATAGGTATATTGGCAGCAGTAGCCATTCCAAAATTAATGGCAACAAGAACAGATGCTAAAATTTCGGCAGTATCACAAGAAGTATCTTCAGCTATAAGTGAAATTCCTGCATATGTAACTTCACAAGGTAAGCTTGATGACAATATTACAAAAATGTCTCAAGTTCTTAAAGCTATGGAAGCACAAGGTAAAGCATTTGACTCAAATACCTCTTTTATTGTAACAAGTCTTCCAGGAACTACAGTTGAAGGAATAATAAAAACTCAAGATGATAGTGGGAATCCTGAAAATTGTATCGCAATAGATATAAATGATACAACTATGCAAGTAGATGGTATAGGCAGTGGAGCTATATGCAAAGGTGTAGAAGCAAGAATTCCTGATCAAAATTTTACAATTACAGGAAGTAGTGTAAAATTTTAATAGCCAAAAGATAAGGGAATTGTTTCCCTTATCTTAAACCCTAAGGTTGCATATTTGAAAGGCAAAAGATCTGCTTTTACCATGATAGAGCTTATTTTTGTTATTGTTATTATAGGCATATTGTCGGCTGTTGTGATACCAAAAATGATGGCTACAAGAGATGATGCTAGAGTTTCTACTATGATGATGGATATAGGAAATGCTATAAGTGAAATAACATCTTATGCAGTATCTCAACAAACAACAAAAAGTAACCTTTGCGAAATGTCAAACTCTCTTTCTAAATTAGCTTCTTCAAATGAAGCAAATTGTAGTGAAGCAAATCAAAGCATCATAAAAATGGGTGGAGTTGATTGTATAAAGTTGGAAGTTATTCATAGTGAAACTAATGATGACTTAAATGTTAGCAATGTTAGCACTACAAACAAACTTTGTCAATATCTTCAAAAAGAGGTTAATCCAAGTTTATATAAAGTTCGCTTAAGTGGAAATACTATTAAATACTAAAAAGGAAATACCAAAATGAAAAAAGCTTTTACGATGGTTGAACTTATTTTTGTTATTGTAATTATTGGTATATTAGCAGCTGTTGCTGTGCCAAAACTGATGGTAACAAGAACTGATGCTGTAATAGTTAAAGGAAAAAGTCAAGTATCAGCTATAAGAAATGGTATATCTTTGCAAAAATCAAGAAATATGCTACATGGCATATATCCTCCATATCCAAGTGTATTGGATAATGTTAATACTTATAATGTAAACAATCAAAAACTTTTTTATTTTAATGATGGCAATAAATCAAATATATTGCAATATCCAATTTATTCCAAAATAGGAATGGATGGACACTGGGTAAAAACAGCAAACAACCAATATGCTTTTTTTATAACTCAAGATAAAAATGCAAGTTTTACTTACAATAATAGCACAGGAAGTTTTGATTGTAATCATTCCAAACCACAATGTTCCAATCTGCTACAATAGGAAGTAAAAATAAATTATTATGAAGTTTCGATCCTAGGGTCTCCTCTTGAAAGTTTAACTTATAAAAGCGAAATCTTTTTGCAAAACGGTGAGATAATAGAAGTTTCACTTAGGAATAAAATTTGTAAAGCTGTTATATTAGAAAAAGTAAAACAACCCATATTTAAAACAAAAGAGATAAAAACAGTTTTGGATTTGTATTTTCCTCTTTATTATCAAAAAATTGCAAAATTTATAAGTTCTTATTATATGTGTTCATTAGGTGAAGCTTTTGCTTTGTTTTTACCTTTTTTTAAAGATGCAAAAAAAATAAATTATCAAAAAGATGAAGATTTTACTGTTGCAACACTTTCAAGCGAACAACAAAAAGCTTATGAATTTCTCAAAAATCACGATATTTCTTTACTTTTTGGAGATACAGGAAGTGGAAAAACAGAAATTTATATAAAACTTATCAGCGATACTCTAAAAAATAGACAAAATATTATCTTTTTGATGCCGGAGATTGCTTTGACTCCTCAAATGCAAAAAAGGCTTAAAGCAGTTTTTGGAAAAAAAGTAGCCCTTTGGCACTCAAAAGTTACCAAAAAGAAAAAAGAAGAGATACTTCAAGGTTTAAAAAATGGCAATATTAGAATTATAGCAGGAGCTAGGTCGGCTTTGTTTTTGCCGGTTAAAGATATAGGACTTATAGTAGTTGATGAAGAGCATGACAATAGTTATAAAGCAAACAATAGACCAAGATATAATGCAAGAGATTTAGCTGTTTATTTTGGAAAAATTTTAAAAGCTAAAGTTGTGTTAGGGTCTGCTACTCCAACTTTAAACAGTTATCAAAAATATCCATATTTTAGGCTAAAAGGTAGTTTCGCAGGTTTAAAAAAAGAATTTATATATGAAAAAAACTCTGAAGAATTATCACAAAATATTATCAATGAATTATCAAAAATATTGCAAGAAAAAAAACAAGCTATTATTTTTGTGCCAACAAGAGCAAATTTTAAATATATTAATTGTTTTGATTGTGGTTCTTGTGTAACTTGTCCTTTTTGCTCAGTTGGAATGAGTCTTCATAAAGATAAAAATGCACTTGTGTGCCATTATTGTGGTTACAGTGAGCCTATTGTAAAAAAATGTCCAAAATGCGGAAGCGAACATCTTGGCTCTTTTAGAATGGGGACAGAAGAGGTAAAAGAAAGAGTTTCAAATATTTTTCCCAAAGCAAACATAGCTAAATTTGATAGAGATGCTATAAAAAGCACAAAAGAATTAAATAGAGTTTTAAAAGAGTTCAATGATGGTGACATAGATGTGCTTATAGGAACTCAAATGCTTAGCAAAGGTCATGATTACAGTGGTATAGGGCTTTCGGTGATTTTGGGAATTGATAGCATAATGTCTCAAAGTGATTTTAAAGCAAGAGAAAATGCCTTGTCTTTGGCAGTGCAAATAGCAGGAAGAAGCGGAAGAAATGGTGAAAGTAAAGTAGTAATTCAAACCTCAAATGAAGAATTTTTTAAAAAATATATAAGCGATTATGAATCTTTTTTAAAAGATGAATTAACATATAGAAAAGATTTATATCCTCCATATAAAAAATTGGCAAGGCTTTTGATATCCGATAAAAACGAGGATAAAGCAAAAAATATTATGCAAGAAAGTATTCAATGTTTGCAACAAAATCTTCAAAAAGAGGTAGAAATAGTAGGATATGGTGAAGCAAATATAAAAAAAATAGCTTCTCGTTTTAGATACAATATTCTTTTAAGATCCACTTCATCAAAAGCTCTTTTACAAACTATATCAAGATGCAAACAACCACATATAGAAATAGATATAGATCCCATATCTTTTTCTTAACTGTTTTTGTGTATAATAATGATAAAATTATTACTTAAGGGAATTGCTATGCAAAAAAAGGATGTAATGCAATATCTTTCACATAGAAAAAATGATTTTAAAGCAAAATATGGAATCTCAAAGATGATTATTTTTGGATCATTTGCAAAAGATAAGCAAAATACAAACAGTGATTTGGATTTAGCAATCGATACCAAAGAGAGTGATTATTTTTTACTTTATGATTTGAAAGATGAGATAGAAAAAGAGTTAAATATAAAAGTTGACTTGGTGAGATTAAGAAAGAGAATGAATCCATACTTAAAAAAAAGAATTTTAAATGAGGGTAGTTATGTCTGATACTATATTGATTTTAGATATATTGTCTCAAATTATAGAAGCTTCTAAAGAGATTAAAAATAAATGCAAATATGCAAAATGTATTGAAGATTTTTGTGATACTGAAATAGGACAAGAAAAGCTTGATAGTATTTGTATCAAATTAATAGCCATAGGGGAGAGTTTAAAAAATATAGATAAAATAACTGATAAAAAATTATTGATAAAATATCCTCAAGTAAACTGGAAAAAGATTAAAGGAATAAGAGATTTTATCTCTCATCACTATTTTGATATTGATGCAGAAATAATTTATTCAATTTGCGCTAAACATATAGATGGAGTCATTGAGACTCTATATTTAATAAAAAAAGATATAAAAAATGATAAAAAGATATAAAACAAGAAAAATATATGTAGGAGATGTGGCAGTTGGTGGTGATGCGCCTATTAGTGTTCAGTCTATGACATTTAGTAAAACTGCTGATAAAGAAGCGACTTTAGAGCAGATAAGAAGACTTCATTTTGCGGGGTGTGATATAGTTCGTGTTGCAGTGCCAGATTATGAAGATGCTTATGCTTTAGAAGAGATAAAAAAAAGAAGTTCACTTCCTTTGGTGGCTGATATTCATTTCAATTATCGCTTTGCTTTGATAGCGGCTAAAAGTGTGGATTGTATCAGAATAAATCCGGGCAATATTGGAGATAAAAACAGAGTCAAAGAAGTTGTGAAAGCTTGTAAAGATAGAAATATTTCTATTAGGATTGGGGTAAATTCTGGAAGTTTGGAAGAACAGTTTGAAAATAAATATGGTCAAAGTGCAAAAAGTATGGTGGAATCTGCTCTTTATCATATCAAATATCTTGAAGATTTGGATTTTACCAATTTTAAAGTTTCACTAAAAGCTAGTGATGTGCAAAGGACTGTTGAAGCATATAAAATGTTAAGACCTTTAGTGGATTGTCCTTTTCATTTGGGTGTTACAGAAGCTGGAACTCTTTTTCATTCTACTGTAAAATCCTCCATTGCACTTGGCTCTCTTTTGTTAGAAGGCATAGGAGATACCATGAGAATATCTATAACAGGCGAACTTGAAAAAGAGATAGAAGTTGCAAGAGCCATCCTAAAAGATAGTGGAGTTGCAAAAGAGGGTGTCAATATCATTTCATGCCCTACTTGTGGCAGGATTGAAGTAGATCTTGTAAAAGCAGTTGCCGAAATAGAAAAAAGAATTGCTCATATCAAAGTTCCTTTAAATGTATCTGTTATGGGTTGTGCTGTAAATGCTTTAGGAGAAGCCAAAAGTGCTGATGTAGCGATAGCTTATGGTAAAAATAGTGGGCTTATCATAAAAAAAGGTGAAATTATAGCAAAACTAAGTGAAAATGAATTGGTGGATAGATTTGTGATGGAAGTTGAAAAAGCTGCCAAGGAGATGGATAATGTTTGATGCTTTAAATAGTGTAAATCTTGAAAAAACTTTACTTAGTTCTATTATTTTTGATCCAATGACTTTTGAAGGTGTGGCAGAAAAATTGCAACCTAAAGATTTTTATTTTCCTTTTCATCGATATCTTTTTGAAGCAATGATAGAGTGTGAAAGAGATGATAAACCAATAGATGAAGAATTTTTGAAAAAAATTTTAAAACAAAAAAATAAACTTGATGAAAATGCTTTTTTGGATATTTTAACAACAAATCCTCTTTCAAATACTTCTGCTTATATTGATGAAATTAAAGATAAATCTATCAAAAGAGAATTGGTTGTTTTAACTAGTGACATAAAAGAGGTAGCCGTTGAAAAAGATTTGCCTTCAAACGAAGTAGTTGATTTAATTCAACAAAAACTTTATAAAATAACAACGGAAGCTCACAGTAGTGATTTTAGAGATTCTCCTGAAGTTGTTGATGCTACTTTAAAACATATAGAAGAGATGAAAAAAAGAGGAAATCAAGGTGTCGTCGGTGTTGATACAGGTTTTAAAAAATTAAATGAATTGACAACTGGATTTGGAGAGGGCGATTTGATTATTGTAGCCGCGAGACCTGCTATGGGAAAAACAAGTTTTGCTTTAAATTTGGCCGAAAAAGCTTTAAAAGACAAACTCGGAGTTGCAATCTTTTCTCTTGAAATGCCAGCAGAACAATTAATGATAAGAATGTTAAGCTCGATTACTTCTATACCTATGCAAAAATTGAAAATAGGTGATTTGGATGATGATCAGTGGAGCAGACTCTCTAATGCTATGGATGAGATGAGTAAGTCAAAACTTTTTGTAGATGATAATGGTTTGATTGATATTCACCATGTTAGAAGCAAACTTAGAAAACTAAAAACAAATCATCCTGAGATTTCTTTGGCGATTATTGATTATTTACAATTAATGAGTTCTAGCGGAAATAAAGATAGACATTTGGAAGTTTCTGAAATAAGTAGAGGCTTAAAACTTTTGGCAAGAGAGTTAAATATCCCTATTATTGCACTTTCTCAATTGAATCGTTCATTGGAAAGTAGAAGCGATAAAAGACCAATGCTTAGCGATTTGAGAGAAAGTGGTGCGATAGAACAAGATGCTGATCTTATATTGTTTGTTTATCGAGACGATGTATATAAAATACGAGTAGAAAAAGAAAAAGAGATGAAAGCAAGACAAGAAGGTAAAGAGTATAAAAGTAACTTTTTTTCCAAACCAGAAGAAGATGCTGAAATAATCATAGGAAAAAATAGAAATGGCCCAGTAGGTGTGGCTGATCTTGTTTTTCAAAAAAGTTGCACGAAATTTGTTGATAAAGGAGAAATTCCTACAGAAATTACTTATGAAGATATTAAAGAAGCAAAGATAGATATTCCTGCAGGAATATAGCTTGGAAAAGCTTGAGTTAAATAAAAAACATTTTTTTATCTTAACTCTTTTTTTATTTTTTGTCTTTTGTAGTAATAATTTCTTAAAATATCAAGATTATAAAGAGTTAAAAAAATCAAATTATCAAAATGCTACTTTGCAAGTTTTAAATCAATACAATAAAATAACAAAAAAAGGAAAACATTACACTCTTTTAAAACTGCAGTTTAATAATGGGATTAAATTTTTTGGAATTAGTTGGCATAAAAATCTACAAAATTTACAAAATGAAATAATAAATTGTAAAATAAATACAAAAAAATTATCTTTTTATAAATATTTAAAAGGCTTTTTTACTTCTATTTATCGCATAAAAAAGGTATCAAAGAAATCTTATTTTTTAAAAGATAAAATATCAAATTTTATATCTTCCCAGCATAAAAATAATACAACAAAAGAATTATTTTGTGCACTGTTTTTAGGAGAAAAAATAAGTAAAGTTTTAAGAAAAAAGATTCAACTTCTTGGTATTTCTCATTTGGTGGCTATTAGTGGATTTCATCTTGGAGTTATATCCTTTTTGATTTTTCTTATTTTGACTCCAATTTATAAATTTTTTCAAGATAGATTTTTTCCATACAGAAATAGAATGCTTGATTTGATAATATTGAGTAGTTTTCTTCTTTTTTTATATCTTTATCTTGTTGGATTTATTCCCTCTTTGGTCAGAGCATTTACCATGTTGATAATAGGTTATATATTTTATATTAGACATATAAAAATCCTTTCTTTTGAAACTCTTTTTTTAACTATAATGATTTTATTGGCATTTTATCCTTCGCTTTTATTTAGCATATCCTTTTGGTTTTCTGTTTCAGGAGTGTTCTATATATTTTTATTTTTACATTATTTCAAAGATTTAAAGCCTTGGAAAATTTTTATACTAATTAACTTTTGGGTATATATTTTGATGCAACCAATCGTTCATTATATCTTTTCGACATTTGCTTTATCTCAGTTATTATCGCCAATTTTATCAATGATTTTTGTTTTATTTTATCCGTTAGAGTTGTTTTTGCATATTATAAAAGAGGGAGGTTTGCTCGATAGTATGGTGTTAAAACTCCTTGATTTTCATACCATAGCAGTGTTAGTAAAAACTCCACTATGGTTTTTACTGACATACATAGTAACTTCACTGCTATCTATATACAAAAAAATATTTTTATATATGCTTATTTTTGAGGCACTGCTTTTTTTCTTGAAATTTATAATTCTTATTCCACGGTAACGCTTTTGGCTAAATTTCTAGGCATATCAACATCATTTCCAAGTCTTATAGAAATTTCAAGAGACAATAGTTGCAATATTACACCCATTTCAAGAAATTCGAGCATAGGATGATCATGATCTTTTGTTTTTATAAAATCATCAGCAATATCAAAAGTTTTTGGGCTGATAGCAAGTATAGTTGCATCTCTTGCACTTAATTCTTCAACATTGCTTTTTGTTTTTTCATAAAGAGTATTTTTAGGCATCAATGCAACCGTGAAAAGTTCGCTATCTGCTAGTGCAATAGGACCATGTTTCATCTCACCAGAGGGGTATCCTTCAGCATGAAG
Source organism: Campylobacterales bacterium (assembly GCA_027044945.1). Classification (GTDB taxonomy): domain Bacteria; phylum Campylobacterota; class Campylobacteria; order Campylobacterales; family JALSKU01; genus JALSKU01. The sequence continues at coordinate 10,811 of JALUBK010000062.1, read as the reverse complement.
ATAACTTATCTCTTTTAATTTTAATGCACCCTCTAATGCCAATGGATAGAAAATGTCTCTACCTATAAAAAAGAATCCGTGCCCGTGAAGATATCTTTTTGAAAGCCTTCTTATTTTTTCATGAATTTTTTCATCAACCTTTAAAACAGTAGGGACTTTTAAAAGATTTTTAATCTCATTTTCTAAAAAAGCTTTTGATATTTTTCCTTTGTTTTTTGCCAATTTTAATGAAAGCATCCATAAAACTAATATTTGTGTTGTAAAAGCTTTTGTGCTTGCCACCCCTTTTTCAATTCCTGCTCTTGTTAGTAAAGTTTTATCGCTTATTCTAACGATAGAAGAATTATCTACATTGCAAATTGCTAAAGTTTTTAAACCTGCTTTTTTTGCTATTTTTAATGCTTGTAATGTGTCTGCTGTTTCACCACTTTGACTTATGACAATAAATAGTGTTCCTTTTTGAAGCAGAGATTCTTTATATCTAAATTCACTTGCAATTTCTACACTTACTCTGATTTTTGATATTCTTTCAAAAAGATAAGATGAGGTGAGTGCTGCATGAAAACTTGTTCCACAGGCACATATTTTTATTTCATTTATATCATCAAAAAAAGACTCCTCTAAATTTTCAAATTTTATGTCATCTTTCAGGACTCTACCCATTAAAGTTTCATTAGAAATTGAACTTTGTTCATATATCTCTTTTTCCATAAAAAATCTATATCCATCTTTTTGTGCTGATAATTTACTTATTGATAATTTATTCCATTCTAAAGATTTTGGTTTTTTTCCATTATAAATAACAATATTATCTTTTTGTGCATACCCATAATCTTTATCATTCAAATAAATAACATCTTTTGCCAAACCAATAAGAGGAGTATCGCTTGAGCCAAAAAATACCTCTTTTTTATCATTTTTTCCGATAATTAAAGGGACTAAATTTTTTGCAAAAAATATTTTATTTGGTTCGGCTTTTGTCATAAGAAGTATTGCATATGTTCCTTGTAATGTATTAATAGTTTTTTCAAAAGCTATAAAAGGTTCATTTTCTTTTAAATTTTCTTCAAAAAGATGAACAATTACTTCACTGTCTGTTTGTGATAAAAAATTATATTTTTTTGAAATTAATTCTTTTTTTATCTCTTGATAATTTTCTATAATCCCATTATGAACAATATAAGAAAATTTGCCAAAATGCGGATGAGCATTTAATTCTGTAGGTTTTCCGTGTGTTGCCCATCTTGTGTGACCTATTGCAAGTCCAAACCCGATACTCTCAAAATCTTTTGTTTTTTTTGCTAAATTTTCAAGTTTGCCGACTGATTTAAAATGAGTTATTTCATCATCTTTTAATACCGCCATTCCAGCACTATCGTATCCTCTGTATTCAAGTTCTTTCAATCCATCAAGTATGATTTTCTTTTTTTCTTGTTCGCCAATATATCCTACGATGCCACACATATTTCTTCCTTTATTTTATCTATGTAATTACAAAAATTACCGTTTTTTTCTACCAAAAAAAGATTATAAGCTTTATTTCTTATGGTTTGGATTTTAGCGGTTGCAATATCTATTCCAAATTTATCAAAAATGGAAACAACATGAGCCATTAATGCTTTTTGATCTTTTGCTTTAAGTATCATTTTAGCATAAGTTTTTGAATGTTCACAGTCAAAAGTTAAATTTTTAGATTCAACAATTGGAATTTTATATTTTACTTTAATTGTCATATCAAAAGATTTGTCTAAAATTTCTTTTATAAAAAGCATTTCATCTTTTTCTATATTTTCTAAAAAATCTATTTTAAAATATTTTATTTCATCAAAAAGTTTAAAAATATCCATATTGACTACATTGAATGAACTTAATTTTCCGAGTAAATAACCTATGTTTAATTCATTTTTTCTTATGATAGCAATACTTAAATGATTTGTCATGTCTATTTTATAAGCATATTCTTTCTCTTGTAGCGAACTTGCCCATTTTGCAATATCGAGAATTTGTTGTGTTTTATGCTTGATTAAAAAAATATTTGATTTTATAGATAATATTCTTTTTTGCATAAATTTAGGAAGAATAATAAAATCTTCTTGTTTTTTCAAAATTGCTTCTTTTCTCAATCTTCTTGAGGTTTCGTCTATCAATTCTTCTTTTTCGAATGAGTATAAAGATATTTGATAAAGTTCTTTTAACAGTGATGCTGAAAAATATGAATAAAGCCTGTCATTAACAGCTTTCATGTCACAATAAGTTAAAATATATAACATTTTTAATATTTTAACATTTTTTAATTTTGATATAAAAGATAAAATGACCTTTTCGCTATAAATATCTTCTCTTGTGGCAACTTCATTCATGAGGGTATGATTTTTTATTAAAACAACTCCCATATCTATCAATTGTTGTGAAAAATTAAGTTTTTTTGCCTGTTCTTTAAAGATTTTAGCTCCTATAATTCTATGGTCTTTTTTTCTTCCTTTACCAACATCGTGTAAGAAAATCACCAATCTCAATAAAGCTTTTTTTTCATTGTCTAAAGTTGTAAATATATTTTTTATAAATTTATCTTCTATATTTTCCAAAAAATAAAGTGCTTTTAATAAATGAATATCTACAGGATATTTATGATAACCGCCAAATTGTGGGAGATTTTTTATTTTTTCAAATGGTGTAAAAATTTCTTGCAATATATTGGCTTTAAAAAAAGCATAAAAAAGAGAAAATTGATAATTTTTAAAAAACATTTCTTTTTTTAGTCTATATATTTCTTTTATATTTTTCCTATTAAATTTAGTTTTTTTGAGATAACTTATAAAACCTGTATCAAATTCATAATTTTCATTTTGAAATAAGGAGCATCCTCTTAACATGTTTATATATGTGTCACTTTTTTTATTCATATTTGCTATAATTTTATTATCACATTTATATAGACTTTTTCCTAAATATCCGTTTCTTAGTGGCACAATATTTTCTTTTTCAAAAAGGATTTTTTTTGTTAATTTTTTTATAATAATTTTTGTTGTAATTTTAATTGTCCAAAGAGATTGTAATGTTTGAATTACCAATTGATTTTGTGCATTTTTAAATCTATTGTCTTTAAATCCTAGCAATCTTGCAACTTCAGGTATATTTTCCAAATTTAAAATATCATTTTTCCTTTTGCTTGATAAATGCAAAGCAGATCTTAATCTAAATAAAAATTCTAATGCTATTCTGTATTCTTTAAATTCATTTTCATTTATATATTTTGGAATTAATTCTCTAATATTTTGAACATTGTATAAGATATTTGCAATCCAAAAAAGAGAGTTAGCATCCCTAAGACCTCCAACTCCATCTTTTATATTTGGTTCCATGTTTAATTGAAATTTTTTATATCTTTCTTGATTATATTTTTCTAAAGATAAAATGAATTCTTTTTGTTTGTATTTTCTTATTTTAATCAACTCTTTTTCTGCTTTTATCCAAGTTATTTTTGAACCACATAAAAATCTGGCTTCTATTAATGCAGTTTTAATAGTAATATCTTTTTTGGCGACCTCAAAAAGTTCATTTATTTTGTGTGTTCTGTGCCCTAGTTTTAGTCCCGCATCCCAAAATATATGCAACATTGATTCTATGATAGGCTCTATATTGTAACCTGGAATATCTTCATAAATTATCATTAAATCAATATCTGAATATATGCAAAGTTGTTCCCTGCCGTAACTTCCCAAAGCACTTAAACTTAAAGGAATTTGACTTTTAAAAGGAAGATATTCTTTAAAAAATTTTCTTAAAACATAATTGTATATAACTGTAATAAATTCATCAATCTTTCTTGTATGCTTTACTAAAAAATCTTTTCCCTGCCTTTTTTTAAAAACATCTTCTAGCGAACTAAGATAGTTTTTTATATCATCTTTTATCTCTTTAGAAACTTCAAAATCATTATTGTTTTTTTCTATCAAATTTTCCACTAATGGAGATAAATTTTTTTTCAATATTTTGCCTTTTTAATTTTTGGCTTTTGACCAAAAAAATTCTATCCAGTCTTTTGCTTCTTTTACCGCAAAATCAGGTTTTATAATGGAATTTGGTTTGTAAAAAATAGCTGCACTTTTAAACTGGACTGCTGGAAATTTTTCTTTTAAAAGCTTGGTTATTTCATGCATAGTTTCTCCACTATCAATAATATCATCCACAATAACAACTTTTTTTGCTTTTGAAAGATTTGGAATATTATAAACTTTAATATAATCAAGTTTATTTTGATCATCATAATGTATAGAGTTTAAAGAATAAAGATTTCTAATATTTAAATGCTCTGCCAAAAAATGTCCAAATGTCATGCCCCCTCTGGCAATGGCAACAATGCTGTCACATTTGTAATCTTTTAATTTTTCTGCTATTATTTTTACATCTTTGCTAAATTCATCATATCCATAAAATATCACATTTTCTCCCAAACAATAAAAAAATAGTTAATATTATATCTATATATATTTTAAATTTTGGTATAATCTAAAAAAAATAGAAATAGGTAAAAAATGGATAAAATAATAGAAAAAATCAAAAACAATCAAAGAATAAATTTTAATGAGGCTGTAAAATTATATGATATGGATCTTTTTACATTAGGAGAATTGGCAAATAAAAAAAGAGAAAAATTATATGGTAAAAAAAGTTTTTTTAATATAAATAGACATATAAATCCAACAAATGAGTGTAAAGATATATGTAAATTTTGTGCATTTTCAGCACATAGGAAAAATCCAAACCCTTATACAATGACACATGAAGAAATTTTGGAAATAGCTAAAAAAGCTATAAGTCATGGAGCAAAAGAGTTGCATATTGTTTCTGCTCATAATGAAAAAGCGGGGATTGATTGGTATCTTGGTGCTTTTAGAAAAATTAAAGAGTTGTATCCCAAAATTCATATAAAAGCTTTAACTGCAGCTGAGGTTAATTTTTTGAGCGAATCAAACAATCTAAGTTATGACGAAATGATTGACTTAATGATAAAAAATGGAGTTGATTCTATGCCAGGAGGAGGAGCTGAAATATTTGATGAAAAAGTTAGAGCAAAAATTTGTAAAGGTAAAGTAAGTTCAGATAATTGGTTTAAAATACATCAACTTTGGCATGAAAGAGGAAGAAAAAGTAATGTTACGATGCTTTTTGGTCATATAGAAAATAGAGAAAATAGGATAGATCATATGATGAGGGTTAGAGAACTTCAAGATAAAACAGGTGGATTTAATGCCTTTATTCCGTTAATCTATCAAAAAGAAAATAATTATTTAGAGGTTAAAAATTTTCCAACTTCACAAGAAATATTAAAAACTTATGCTATTTCAAGATTGCTTTTGGATAATGTTCCGCATATTAAAGCTTATTGGGTAACTTCAACTGTAAATTTATCTTTAGTAGCGCAAGAATTTGGAGCAGATGATTTGGACGGAACTATAGAAAAAGAGTCTATAAATTCAGCTGCTGGAGCAAAAAGTGCAAATGGTTTAAAGCTCGAAGAATTTATTCATCTTATAAAAGATAGTGGTTTTATTCCAGTTGAAAGAGATAGTTTATATAATGAATTAAAGGTTTATGAATGATTTTAATGATAGATAATTATGATAGTTTTACTTATAATATAGTTCAATATGCTAAAGAATTGGGGGCTGATTTAAAAGTTATTAGAAATGATGATATGAGTGTTAAAGAGATTGAAAAGTTAAATCCTGAAAAAATTATTATTTCTCCCGGTCCTGCAACACCAAATGAGGCTGGGATATCTTTGGAAGTTATTGATTATTTTAAAGGCATCAAGCCAATACTTGGTATTTGTTTGGGGCATCAAGCTATTGCACAAAGTTTTGGAGGAAAAGTTATAAGAGCTAAAAATATGATGCATGGTAAAACTTCTATGATAGTCCAAGAAGATATCTCTAGCCCTATTTTTAAAGGTTTGCCAAAAGAATTTAGAGCTACTAGATATCATTCTTTGGTTGTCCAAAAAGATAATTTACCCGATATTGTTGAAATTACTTCACACAGTAAAGATGATAATGAAATTATGTCTTTACAAATTAAAGGATATGATATTTATGGTGTTCAATTTCATCCAGAATCAATTTTAAGCGAATATGGGCATGAAATATTGGATAATTTTTTGAAATTATGACTTGCAAAAATGAAACTTTTTTAATATCTATTATATTATTTATTGATTTGCTGTTTTTATTATATGGCATATCGACATTATCTATAAGTTATAATGAAGCAAATATATTTTTTAATGGAAAAAATTTTATCCATTATATTGTTAAATATTCTACAAGTATATTTGGACAAAATAATTATGCTTTAAAACTTCCTTTTGTCATTTTTCATCTACTTAGCACTGTTTTGCTTTATAAAATTAGCAAAAAATATTTAAAAAGAAAAGCAGATAGAGTTTTATCTGTTATTATTTATATTTTATTACCTGGAATAAATAGTGCAGCTTTGATTGTTAATGATTCTGAATTTGTTATATTTTTTACTTTATTATTTATATATTTATATCAGCAAAAAAAAAGATTTCTTTCTTTTTCTGTTTTAATATTTTCTTTATTTGTAGATAACTCTTTTTCTGTGCTTTATTTGTCTTTAATTTTTTACTCAATTTATAAAAAGGATAACAATCTTTTATATCTTTGTATTGCTCTTTTTGGTTTAAGTATGTATTTATGGGGATTTGATGTCGAAGGTAAGCCAAAAAATTATTTATTGGAAACTTTAGCCGTTTATATGGCTATTTTTTCTCCTTTGGTTTTTTTATATTTTGTTTATACCGAATATAGAATTTTTGTTAAAGAAGAAAAAAATATTTTATGGTTCATCTCTTTTGTTTCACTTATTTTTTCATTATTTTTATCTATCAGACAAAAAATTATTATAGAAGATTTTGCTCCTTTCGCTGTTATTGCTATTCCTTTGATGGTTAAAACTTTTTTATCAAGTTATCGTATCAGAATACCTGAACTTAGATATTGGCATAAATTATTTTTTTTTCTTACCATGTTCTTTTTAGTGTTTAATTTTATTGCTATTTATTTTAACAAACCTTTATATTTATTTATAAAAAAACCTTCTGATCATTTTACATACAGATATGATTTTGTAAAAGAGTTAGCAAATTATTTAAAAAACAACAATATAACCAAAATTAATTCTGATAATAATAAATTATTATTGAGATTAAAATTTTATGGAATAAAAAAGGGAAATGATTATTTTATTACAACTCATAAAATAAAAAATGCTAAAAATGTTACTATAAGTTACTATCATAAACCAGTTTTCAAGATATATGTTTCTAAAATACACAATTTGTAATATTCCTTTATAAAAGAGCATTAAAAAGTTTGAATATTTATATACTTTTATTGTATAATAAAAAATATATTTTTAAAATAAGGAGCAGATATGGCTCAAAGAGCAATACGCGAATATGACGGTAAAAAGATATTTGCAAAACACTGGAATGAATATTTTAGTGGATTCAAGTATGATTTTCAGTCAGTATTAGTAAGCAGTGGAGATGAATTAAAAGAAAAAGCAAAAGAGCATGGTTTTGAGTGGTTAAGCCAAAAGCCTTTGGTTGTAAAGCCTGATATGTTATTTGGAAAAAGAGGTAAAAACGGATTGGTTCTTTTTAAAGTAAATAAACCAGGCGATGTTACACTGAATGATGCTGCAAATTGGATAGATGAAAAAAGTTCCCATGAAACTCTTTTGATTTCTGGACAAGAAGGTATTTTGACTCATTTTATTGTTGAGCCTTTTACTCCTCATTCACAAGATCAAGAATATTATATTTCTGCGACTACAGTTGGAGAAAATGATGTTTTATATATGTCATCTGAAGGTGGAATGGAAGTAGAAGAGGGATGGGAAGAAAAAGTAAATGAAGCTGTTGTTCCTATAAATTTCAGTGAAGAAGATATTGAGCATCTAATAAGAGCAAATATTCCTCAAGATATTCCTGCGGATAAAAAAGAAATTTTTACAACTTTTGCTAAACAATTTTTTAAATTTTATAGAGATTTGAATTTTGCATATTTAGAGATAAATCCTTTAGTTATTATAGAAAACAATATGCATATTCTTGATCTTGTTGCAAGACTTGATGATACAGCAGGATTTATGATGAAAGACAAATGGGGAGAAATAGAATTTCCGACTGCATTTGGAATGGATAAAAAAACTCCTGAAGAAGAGGCTATCGCAGCAGCCGATGCAAAAAGCGGAGCAAGTTTAAAACTTACCATACTAAATCCTATGGGAAGAGTTTGGACTATGGTTGCAGGTGGTGGAGCAAGTGTTGTTTATGCTGATACTATTGCGGACATGACTGATGTTAATGAGCTTGCAAATTATGGAGAATATAGCGGAGGTCCAACAACTGCCGAAACAGCTTTTTATGCCGAAACTATTTTTGATCTCATGACAAGGCACAAAGATCCTAAAGGAAGAGGCAAAATACTCATCATCGGTGGTGCTATTGCAAACTTTACTGATGTTGCCAAAACTTTTACAGGTATTATCCAAGCATTTGAAAAATATGCTGACAAATTAAAAGAAGTCGGAACAAAAATATATGTTAGACGAGGTGGACCTAACTATAAAAAAGGTTTAAAAGATATAAAAGAAGCAGCAGATAGATTGGGACTTTATATGGAAGTTTATGGTCCGCAGACACATGTAACAGAGATAGTTCGTATAGCATTGGAGGAGAAATAAAATGGGCGCATTATTTACAAAAGATACACAGGCAATATTTTGGAATAACAATAAAACTGCTATCCAAAGAATGCTCGATTATGACTATACTATTGATAGAAAAAAACCATCAGTTGCAGCCATTGTTGCTCCTACAAGTAATAACAAATTTGAAAAATTCTTTTATGGCAACGATGAAGTTATGATACCGGTTTTTAAAAGCACAACCCAGGCAGCAAAAGATTTTCCAAATGCTGATGTTCTTTTAAACTTTGGATCATTTAGAACTGCTTATGATGTAACCATGGAGGCTATTGGATTAAAAGGACAGTTTAAAACTATTATGGTAACTGCTGAAGGAATTCCTGAAAGAATGGCAAGAACTATGAATGCAGCTGCCAAAGATGCTGGGGTTACTGTTATAGGACCTGCTACCGTTGGTGCAATAGCTCCAGGAGCTTTTAAAATAGCAAATATTGGTGGAACCATAGAAAATATTATCAATTCAAAGCTCAATCGTGCTGGAAGTTGCGGTTTGGTTACAAGAAGTGGTGGATTGTTTAACGAAATGTCAAATATTATTGCTTTAAATGCCGACGGTATTGCCGAAGGTGTTGCAATAGGCGGAGATAGATTTGTTGGTTCCGTTTTTATAGATAATCTTCTTAGAATGCAAGATAATCCTCAAGTAAAATATATGATACTTCTTGGAGAAGTTGGTGGAACTGAAGAATATAAAGTCATCGAAGCGGTAAAAGAGGGCAAGATTACTAAGCCTATCATAGCTTGGTGTATAGGAACTATCGCTCAACATTTTAGCTCTGGAGTTCAATTTGGTCATGCAGGTGCTAGTGCAAATGCAGATAGAGAAACAGCAATTGCTAAAAATGCTGCCATGAGAGAAGCAGGTTTTTATGTGCCAGAAAGCTTTAATGACCTTCCAAAAACTATCAATGCAGTTTATAATAAACTAAAAGATGAAGGAGTTATAACCGAGATAGAAGAACCGGTTGTTAAAACTTTTTCAAACAATAGAAGACCAAAGAACTTTATTTGCACTATTAGTGACGATAGAGGTGAAGAAGCAACTTATGCAGGTTTTCCTATAAGTTCGGTTGCTACTCCAGATACCGGTAAAACTATCGGTGATGTTATAGCACTTTTATGGTTTAAAAAACAATATCCAAGATGGGCAAGTGATTTTATAGAAACTGTTATAAAAACAGTAGCTGATCATGGTCCAGCAGTTAGTGGAGCTCATAATGCAAAAGTAACAGCAAGGGCTGGAAAAAGTGTAGTAGAAGCACTTGTAACTGGACTTTTAACAATTGGACCAAGATTTGGTGGTGCGATAGACGGAGCCGCAAAATATTTTAAATATGCAAACGACAACAATTTAACTCCGGCACAATTTTTAAGCTATATGAAAAAACAAGGTATTCCGATCCCTGGTATCGGACACAGGATAAAATCATTAAGAAATCCTGATAAAAGGGTTGAAGGACTTAAAAAATTTGCAAAAGAGTATTTTCCTGAGACTTTACTTTTAAATTATGCTTTAGAAGTTGAACAGCTCACAACAAGTAAAAAAGATAATCTTATCTTAAATGTTGATGGAACTATCGGCATCCTTATGGTAGATATGTGGAGAGCTTTGGGATATAGTGAAGAAGAGATAAACGAATTTATAGAAAGCGGAACTTTAAATGCTTTCTTTATTGTGGGAAGAAGCATAGGTTTTATTGGTCATATACTTGACGAAAAAAGACTTGCTATGCCTATGTATAGACATCCTATGGATGATATTTTATATGATGTTGAAGAAGCAGAAGAGATATAAAATATTTATGATATAATAATGGGGAAGGATACTTCTCCATTATTAAAGTGGTATAAGGTCAGTTAATAATTAAAGGATTTGCTTTGAAAAATAAGAAAGCATTTACAATGTTAGAACTCGTTTTTGTTATAGTAGTTTCAGGTATATTAGCTGCAACATTTATACCCAGATTTGACAGAGATAATCTCCAAGAAGCCGCAGACCAAGTTATTTCACA
>JALUBK010000061.1 GCA_027044945.1 Campylobacterales bacterium | reverse complement strand
AATAAAGCTAAATAAAAATCTCCTCTTGGTTTTACTTGTAAATATATATCAGCTTTAAAACTAAGATTTGTTTTATAAGGATCTATTATTATCAGTTTCTTATCTTTTAAATATGGCAACATGTGTGTATTGCTAATAGACGGGTCCCTACCCCACACAATAATAATTTCACTTTTTTTTATTTCACTCATAGGAAGCAAAAGATTTTCTCCTCTACCTTCTTTGATACCAGCATCTCCTGCTAAATCACAAAGAGACCCTTTTGTCCCATAAAAATTCATTTTACTAAAAAATTCTTTTGTTATATTTTGAATTCTACCCAAATTTCCGCTTCCTAAGAAAAAAAGATTTTTTCCATCTTTAAAATATTTTATCTTTTCAATTAATATTTTAAGAGCATCTTCTAATTGTATCTTTTCATTTTTATAATAAGCTCCATTCAATCTTTTATAAGATAAAAATTTATTCATTTTAGAACAAAGGTAACCTTTTGTAATAGGATGTTTTTTATCTCCTTTCAATTTACCATTTTCAAAAACAATAGAACATCCATCATAACAATCAAGAGGACAAGTTGTTTTATTTGAGTTCAATTTTGACTACTTGTGAAAAAACATTTACAGAAGGGATAATTATCTCAGCTTTATAAGAACTAATATTTACACTGTCTGCAATCTTCCATATTTTATAAAATTTTATTTTAGTTGGTTTTCCGTTTATAAAAATTGTTTTTTTATTTATATTTAACATGTCTTGATAAGATAAATATATAATAAGTTTTGCTTTTGAAACATCTTCAACTTGAGCCAATAAACTTCCAGGGTTCACAAAATCACCTTTTTTAACATAAAGTTTATATAAATATCTATTTTTGATAATAATTGTTTTTTTATGTATTGTATTTTTAAGTGCAAATATTTTATATTTCAAATCATCAATTTGTATTTTTATATTTTGCTCATTTTGCTTAATGTTTAAATATTGATTTTGTGATGCTATAGTGGAAATAAGTTCATTATCTTTTTCAAAAATTGATTCTGTTTTTAAATTTTTTATTCTGTCATAATTTCTTTTTTTAATTTCATAAGAAAATTTAGCATTTTTAACACTTTGTATAATTATTTTTTTCATATTTTCTAAAACTTGTAACTTTTTTTCAGATGTTTTTAAATCTTGAATATTTGTGGCATCATCTATTTTAATAATAGTATCATTTTGAATAAATTTACCTTCTAAATTCAATTTTGATTTTGTCACCAAACCACTAACTGCTGATTTTATAATGTAACTTTCAAACGGTTCTATTTTCGCATAATAAACATTTGCATTGGCAAAAACAATTACAAACATAAACGATAATAAAATTCTCAAAATATTCTCCTTTTAAATGTATGGTATAATTATAGCAAAAATATGAGGAAATATTTTATGAAAATTGCAATAGTCGGTATTGGCGGTGTTGGCGGATATATAGGAGGCAAATTAATAAAATCAAATAATGACAATAAAATTATTTTTATAGCAAGGGGGGAACAGTTAAAAGCCATAAAAGAAAATGGATTAAAGGTTTTAGATGAAGATGAGCAATTTATTGTAAAACCAAATATTATTACTGACAATCCCGAAAATGAAGGGATTTTTGATCTCGTTATTATTGCGGTTAAAAGTTATAGTTTAGAAAATGCTATAAAAAACTTAAAATCAAACATATCAAAGCAAACAGTTATAATTCCTTTATTAAATGGAGTAGATCATGATAAAAAGATAAAAGAGATTTTTCCTGAAGTAATAGTTTTAAATGGATGTATTTATATATTTTCTAATATAAAAGAATATGGGGTTATAAAAAAATATGGTGATATTTTTAACCTCATGTTTGGTTCAAACAAATATCCAATAGAAAATTTTAATTATATAAAACAATTATTCGACCAAGCAAATTTAAAAAATAAATTAACCTCAAAAATAGATTTTGAAGTTTGGAGAAAATATCTTTTAATCTCTGCTTATGCATCTTTAACATCTTTTTACAAGCAACCTATTGGCTTTATTGCAAAATATCATTTAAATGAATTAAAAATTATCTTAAATGAAATAAAAGAAGTAGCAAACAAAAAAGGCATACAATTAAATGAAAAAAATTGCGAACAAATTATTCAAAGAATTCAAAATGTGCCTTATGATTCTAAAACATCGATGCAATTAGATTATGAAAAAGGTAAAAAAACAGAAATTGAATCTCTTTGTGGATATATTGTCCAAGAAGGAGAAAAACTTTGCATAAAAACTCCATTAATGAGTAAAATATATGAGGAGCTTAAATGAAAAAAATATTTTTGATTATTTTTATGGGAATTTTTATATTTGCAAAAACTCCAAATCATCTTTTAGGACAAACTTCTCCATATTTAAAACAACATATTTATAACCCAGTAAATTGGTATCCTTGGGGTAAAAAAGCTTTTAAAAAAGCCAAACAAGAACATAAACCAATCTTTTTAAGTATAGGATATAGCACTTGTCATTGGTGTCATGTGATGGAAAAAGAATCTTTTGAAAACAAAAAAATTGCAAAACTTTTAAATAAATATTTTATCTCTATCGAAGTTGATGCAGAAGAGATGCCAAATGTTGATAAATATTATCAAAGAGTATATCAAAAAATTCATAAAAAAAGAGGCGGATGGCCATTGAATATTATTTTAAGCGAAAACAAAAAACCTTTCTTTATAGCAAAATATATACCTCCTACAAATGCTTATGGAGTTCTTGGGCTTGATTATATTTTGCCATATTATGGAAAAGCATACCAAAATAACAAAAACTTAATAGACAAGAAAATACTGCTTTTTGAAAAATTAATAAAACAAAAGAAAAAAAGAAAAAATATAATTATAAATAATAAAAATATAACAAAAATTATACTTAAAAATATATATACTAAATTTGACAAAAAATATAAAGGATTTGGATTTGGTGCAAAATATCCAAATAGTGCCATACTTAATTTACTTTTTGATATTTATAAATTAACAAAATCAGATAAAGCAAAAAAAATGGCATTAGAAACATTAACGACTATGGCAAATAGCTCTATTTATGATCAAATAGGTGGAGGATTTTTTAGATATACAACAGATAGAACTTGGTCATCACCTCATTTTGAAAAAATGCTATATAGTAATGCCCAAATATTACCACTTTATATAAAAGCATATAAAATGACAAAAAATAAAAAGTTTAAAGAAGTGGTTATTGATACATTAAAACAATTTAATACACATTTTAAAGATAAAAAAAACATGTTGTATTTTAGTGCTAGCAATGCAGACAGCGACAATATGGATGGAGGATATTATTTATATAAATATTCTAATGCTTTAAAATTTTTAAATAAACATAATATTTCTAAGCAAAATGCAAAAGAAATCTTAAAATATTTAGATATACAAAAAGATGGGAATTATGATTCTGAATATGCTCTTGCAAAAATAACAAACATGAAGCAACCAAAAAACTACAAAAAAGTTAAAGAAATTTTGCAAAAAATGAGAAAAACAAAAACTTTTCCATCACTAGATAAAAAAATAATTCTTTCATGGAATGCTATGATGATAAAATCAGAGATAGAAGCATCTTCTTTTAATAAAAAATATCTAAATAAAGCTATAAAATCTTTAAAAAATTTGCAAAAATTAATGCAAAAAAAAGATGGAACTCTATATCATCAAACTTTTTATAATAAACTTCCTTCTCAAGATGGTATGTTGGAAGATTATGCTTATTTAATTGATACATTATTGGAAGCTTATCAAAAAACTTTTAATCAAAAATATTTAAACGATGCAAACAAGTTAGCAAAAATAGCTATCAAAAAATTTTACAATAAAGGAAATTGGATACTCGATGATAAAATTAAAACAAAAGCTGGAATAAATGATGACTATTATACTTCTGCTATGTCCATCATGGTTAAAGATTTACTTTATTTAGCTCTTTATAAAAATTCATTAAAATTTCAAAATATTGCTAAAAAATCTATTTTTGAACATATTACAGAAATTATAAAAACTCCAAGCATAAATCCTCAAATGAGTGATAATTTTTTAAAATATAAAAAAGGTTTAATTGCAATTAAAAGTTCAAAAAGTAATTTAATAAAATTTGATAAACAAATCAAAAAAATTAAATATCCATTTTTAACAAAAGAGGTTATAAAAAGTAATAAATTTTTATGTTGTGACTCAAAAAGTTGCTTTGGATATGGAAGTTTTAAAAAAATAAAAAATATTTTAAATAAAGATAACGATATAAATTAATTATATCGTTATCTCTTGCTTAAACTGCTAAAAGTAAATTATTTTAAACTCTAAATTTACTTACTTCATTGTTTATTTCTTCATTAACATTTTTTAGCTTCTTAGACACATCTATCAAATCTGTAGACACTTTATTTGTTGTATCAGCTTGTTTTGTTAAATTTGCTGATGATTTCATCAATTCTCTCACATTTGTATTGATTTTTAATGTCTCTTTTGCGGCCGTTTTGGAAATTTCTATCGTAGTATCCAATTTATTTTTTGTAACATTGGCTTTTTCTACCAATACATTTGTGGATTCTGCTACTTTTTGAGAATTTGTGGCTGCATTTTCCATTTCATTTTTTGATTCTTCAACTCCTTGGATAATCATTTGAATTACACTATCTATCTCATTAATGCTTTTTTGGGTTCTTTCAGCAAGTTTTCTAACTTCATCTGCTACCACAGCAAATCCTCTTCCATGCTCCCCTGCTCTTGCAGCTTCAATAGCAGCATTTAGTGCGAGTAAATTTGTTTGATCAGCTATCTCTTTTATGATAGAAATAATATTTTTAATTTCCTCTGTCTGATCTGCCAAAGATGTTACCTTATTTGCTATTTCTGTTTCAGTAATCGAATCTTCATTAATTGATTTTACTACATCTTGTAAAGAAGTAACTAGATTATCTAAAACTTTTTGTGTTTCTTGTATATCTTTAGATGTTGTAAGAACACTGTTTTCTGATAATTCTAAATCACCAGAAATACTGTCAATAATATTTTTTGTTTTTACTATATCTACATGTTGTGATTTTACACTATTGGAAGTTAAATTGGCATCTTCTTCTACTTCTTTTGTAATTTCTTTTGCAATTAAAGATGAATCCTTTAAATTGGAAATAATTTTTTCAAGTTTATCTATAAAGAAATTAATATTTTTTGCAATTTCACCTATTTCATCATTGCTATTTATTTCAACTCTTTTTGTTAAATCTCCTTCATTACTTGAAAGTTCTTTAATTTTATTATTTAATATATTTATAGGAGTTAATATATATTTTTTTATCAATAATAAAATATAAGCAATAATAATTAAAGAAATTATAAACATAACAATTATTATTATCTCCATTTCACTAATGGCTTCATTCATCCATTTGTTACCATCTTTTAATAAAATATTTGCTTTTGAAATTAAATTGTTGGTATATTTTCTCATTTGAGATCGATAACTCTTTTCTTTAACAAAAATTGAATGAAGTTTTATTATTCCTGTTTTATATTTTTCTAAAAATTTAGGAATTCCAGCATCTTCTTCTAAATTTCCAGGAGTGTTTTCTATATGAATTTTAAGTTTTTGAAGTAGAGTTAAAATCATTTTATAGTCATCATCGTTTCTATACAAAAGATAATTTTTCTCTTTTATTTTTATTTTTGTTACATAATCAAGCAGTATTATTTGATCTTTTAGGGTTTGAAGTCTTTCTTGAAAATTGCCTTTTGAATTTGTTAAGTCTTTTAATGCATCTTCTCTTAATTTTTCAGATGCTTTTCTTGCATTATTAATATCGATATGATTTTCTTCTATAATTTGTTTAGATAAGGATATCAACTCGACATTTTTTTTAAAAGTAGATTTAAAATTCTGCAAATCTTTTGGCATACCTATGTTTTCTTCTAAATCTCCTGGGGTATTTTCTATATGTGTATGAATTTTTTCAATATCCTGATTTGATAAATTTTTATATTTTTTATTCTCTTTTAAAAAATAATCTTTTTCATGAATTTTTAAACTAAATACTAAATCTTTTAATTTTATTTGATCATTTAATACAGTTTTATTATTTTTAATATTTCTTGATCCGTAAAAAACAAAACCAAAAGCAATCAAAAATACAACTAAAATAGCTCCAAACATTAAAGCAAACTTTTTAAATAAGCTCATCTTCTCTCCTCTAATTTTTTTATAATTATATCAAATTTTAAATTAATTATATCGTTATCTCCCTAATATCGGCAATTTCTTTAAAACTTTTATAAATGGTAGCTATCAAATTTTTTCTATTCAATTTTATTTTTTTATTTTCCACATTAACCATAACATTATCAAAAAAGTTATCTATTTGAGGCTTTAAAGAAAATAATTCTTCAAGTCTTACTTCATAATCACTAAATTTTTTATCCTTTAATATCATAAATGCATGATACAAATCTTTTTCTTGTGTTTTTTCAAATAAAGAAGGATCGATTTGAATATCATCATCAATATTCATATCTTTAATAATATTTGCAACTCTTTTAAAAGTTGTAGATATTTCTTTAAATTCACTACTATTTACTATTTTATCAAGAGCTTTTATTTTATTGGAAATATTACATATATCTCTTTCTCCGCTTTGTAAAACTGATTTTACCACCGAAGGATTCACATCAAAAAATTGATACATTCTATCCAAGAAAAATTCTTCTGTTTTATTTCTATCTATTCCATCATAATATTTTGATAAATCGTTTAAAATATTTGATATATCAAAATCTATTTTTTTATTTAAAACAATTTTTATAATTCCATTAACGGCTCTTCTTAATCCAAAAGGATCTTTATTGCCTGTTGGAATTTTCCCTATCATAAAAAGAGACAAAAGAGTATCTAACTTATTTGACAAAGATACAATAGAGCTAAAAATAGTGCTAGGAAGAAGACTTGTTTCACTGTTTGGCAAATATTGTTCTTTTATAGACAAACAAACAAAATTATTTTCTTTCATTGCTTTTGCATAATAATACCCCATAAGCCCCTGAAGTTCAGTAAATTCATAAACCATTTCACTTAACAAATCAGCCTTAGAAAGCATTACTGCTCTACCAATTAACTCTTTTTTATTTTCTTCTATCAACAACTTTAATTTTTCAAAAAGATAATAAGCTATCTCTTTTTCTCTAAGTTCTTTATCATAAATAGAACCAAGTTCTTGCATATAAACAACATCTTTCAATCCCTCATAAGATAATCCATTTTTTAAATCATTTTGATAAAAAAACATAGCATCACTAAGCCTAGCTTTTAAAACTTTTTGATTTCCTTTTACAATCAATGAATAATCATCAGTTAGAGCATTTGAAACAACTATAAAATGATTTGATAATTTTTCATCTTTGAAAACAGGAAAATATCTTTGGTTTTCCTTCATGGAAGTAATGATAACTTCTTTAGGAAGTTTTAAAAATTCCTCATCAAAAGTTCCAAAAAGTGAAGTTGGATATTCGGTAATTGTTACAACTTCTTCCAATAAATTTTCGTCAATATCTATTTTAACATTATTCTCTTTTTCTATTTTGTAAAATTGGTCTAAAATTCTTTTTCTTCGTTCGTTTTGGTATAAAACTACACCCTGTTTATCCAATTTACAAAAATATTCACCAGCAAATTTAACCTCAAAAGGCTCATAAGAGACACTTCTATGAGGATAAGATATATTATTGCTCTTAATACCATATATTTCAAATTCTACTTTTTCATCACCCAATAAAGCCATTATCCATCGAATAGGTCGAATAAAACTTTCATCAAAATTTCCCCATCTCATAGATTTTCCAAAATTTAATGAATGTAAAAATTCATGAAGCATATCACCTATCAAATCTTTTGAATTTTTACCTTTAACTTCTTTTTTAAAGTATAAGACTTCTTTTGATTTTTTAGAAATAGTTTGTATATCCTCTACATCTATATCACATTTTTTAGCAAATGATATAGCTGCATTAGTCGGTTTTCCATCTTTAAAAGCTATTTCAATCGGAGCACCAAAAAATTCTTCAAAACTATCTGGTTGTTTAACAGAAAATTCTCTATGCCACAAAACTAATCTTCTAGGGGTATAATAAAAATTAAATTCGCATAAAAGCTCGTTTTTTTCGAGAATCTCAACCCATTTTTTTTCAATATTTGGAAGTTCCTTCAAAAAAGGAATAGCTGGTAGTTCTTCGACTCCAACTTCAATAAGCAATGGTTTTAACATCTAAAAGACCTTTTTAAAAAATATGTTTTATTTTATCTAAAATTTGTTTTAAAAATAATTAGTCTTTATTTTTTTTACTGATTATAATTTCATTATTGCCTTTATAACTTGCAATTCTAACAAATTTTAATTTTAAATATGCACCATTTTGTATTTTATAGTTTTTTATTTTATTATATATTTTAATTTTATTTTTTTTATCATAATATAAATATCCATTTTTAAATACTCCATTAATTCTATAAACAATTTCATTTAGATATATTTTTTTTGACAAATTCATGCCATTCTTATATTGAAGATAAAAATATTTTAAATTTTTTGCCATTTTTATTCTATTTATATCTATAAAAGAATTAATTTCCAAATTACCTTTATATTTTTTGACTCCATTGATAATCAAATTATAAACATATCCTTTTTTAAAAAGTTTATTATGATGAAAAATATAAATTGCTCTATCTTTTAACCTTTTTATAGTGCATCCAAATCTATCTTTTTGTATAACAACACAATTTTTTAACAAAAGCTGTTTATTTAAATTTTTAAGATGATACAATTCTTTGATGCTACCAAGAGTATATTTTTTATTATGTAACACTTTTAATGTGAGTTTTTTATAATGTCTATCAGTAGAAAAATAAGCATATATCGGAAGATGATCAGAGTATCCAAGACCTGTAAATTTACCATATCCATATCTTCTTTCCCATTTGTAAATAGACCCATTTTTAAAAAGATAAGATGGTTTAAAAACACCAAAAGAATGTTTAATATATTCTATATTTTTTCCGTCAAACATTCCACAAGGCAAAATAATATTATCAATAGTATCTTTTTCTCCTTGATAAATATATGAAAATCTTTCATTTACAGGCAATTCTAGCCATAAATTATAAAGAAGATTGCAATTATGTTTAAGCATATTTATATCAACCATCTTATGGTGATAAATCGTTTTCAATACATCATTAATCCCTGTTTTACCATTTGTATCATTTAATTTTTTATGCTGTAGTATAGTTATATATTCGTTATAATTGGAATTAAAATCTCCTAAAATAATATAATCCGTATCTTTAGGCAAAGTATCAATTCTCTTTCTCAAAACTTTAGCATATTTAATGCGATAACTTTCTGGGGAACTTTTTGATTTCCAGTGATTTATAAAAAGTAAAAGTTTTTTGCCATCAATCAAAACATGCACTTCCAAAATATTTCTATATCTATTTTGATAAGTAACTCTCAGCTCTTTAGTTTTTGTTATTTTAAATCTTGATAAAACTGCAACTTTAACTGTGCTATTTTTTTTATCTGCTATAGCAAAATATTTATAATCCAATCCTCTTTTTTTTATATATTTTCTCAAATCAAGCAAAGAGGTTTTGCTTTCAACTTCTTCCAAAGAGATAATGTCAGGTTTTAAATCATATATTACTTTTGATATATTTTGAAGTTTTTTTTGATAAGTATATTGATTCCAGCCATATTTTGAATTTGGAATATATTCTTTATATTCATGTCCGTTATATTGCATATCAAATAAATTTTCCACATTATAAGATGCTACTTTAAAAGTTAAAGCTTGAAGTAATAACGGTAGTAATAATAAAATAAATTTTATAAAAATTTTATTCGCCAATATATTTTTTAAGTTTTCTTCCTACTTTTGGATGTTTCAATTTTTTAATAGCACTGCTTTCTATTTGTCTAACTCTTTCTCTAGTTACACTAAGTTCTTTTCCTATCTCTTCCAAAGTCCTATCGCTTTCATCTTCTAAAAGACCAAATCTCATTCTAATAACTGCTTTTTCTCTTTCATTTAATTGAGCCAAAACATCATCAATTTGATTTTTCAAATCAGCTTTCAACATATAATCCATAGGAGAAACACTGCTTTTATCTTCAACAAAATCACCAAATCTTCCATCTTCTTCACTTCCAATAGGTGCTTCAAGACTTATAGGTTCTTTAGTAATTTTTATAACATTTTTTACCTTATCAACACTAAGTCCAACTTCTTTAGATATATCATCAACTGCTGGTTCTTTGCCATTTTCTTGAATATGTTTTCTAATAATTTTATTTATTCTATTAATTGTTTCTATCATATGAATAGGTATTCTGATAGTTCTAGCTTGATCAGCTATAGCTCTACTAATTGCTTGTCTTATCCACCAAGTTGCATAAGTTGAAAATTTATATCCTTTTTCATATTCAAATTTATCAACTGCTTTCATTAGACCTATATTTCCTTCTTGAATTAAATCCAAAAATGGCAATCCTCTGTTTGTGTATCTTTTAGCAATAGAAACAACGAGTCTTAAATTGGATCTTGCCATTCTAAATTTTGCACCATCAGCTATTTTTTTACCTCTTTTAATTTGTTCAACAATTTCTTTTAATATTTCTGGATCAAGATTGAAACTATTTTTACTTGCCTCTTTTGTTTTAAATAATTTTTTTATCTCTACATAAGTCGACACCATGGTTGTTTCAGGAACTTCATTGGCAATATCTTCTTTACTCATATTGGTAATATTTTTAAGTATTTTTTGATGATTTGCTTTTAATGTATCATTAAATAAAGGAAGTTTATATTCCAATCTTTTTAATTCTTTTTCAAATTCATCATCACTTTTTAAAACAGTTTCCATTGATTTAACAAGTTGATTGATAAGTTTACTTGTAGGACCAAGATCAAGCAATCTTTCTTTCAATACTTTTTTCTTGAAAGATAAAACCAAATCGTAATGAAGTTTTGCATCTTCACTTGCATCATCTTCTATAACTTTAGAAGATGCTTTCATCCAATCTTTTTTTGCTTTTTCCAAGAGCTTAAAACTTTCTTGAACTTTTTTAGTTCTTTTTAAAATTTTACTATTTGGTTTTTTTACAGAAGTTTCATTATTATCATCATTGCTATCATCGTTATCATCATCGTTATCATCATCAAAATTTCTAAAGAGTTCTTTTACTCTTCTTTCTCTATTTATAAGAGGTTCTTTATAATCTAATATAAAATCTATAAGATAAGGAACTGAGCAAAAAGCATCTATAATAATATCTTCTCCAAATTCTATTTGTTTACTTATATCAATCTCTTCCTCTTTTGTTAAAAGTGAAATTTTACCCATTTCTCTTAAATACATTCTAACAGGGCTATCACTTCTACTCCACTCTAAAAGCTCTTTTTCATTTGCCAAATCAAAATCTTCTTCAAGTGCTTTATCTTGAATTTTTTTTCTATCTTGTTCTTTCTTTTTTGCTTCTTCTATATTTCTATTTTTTGCCAGTTCTGCTGATGTTATAAGACTAATACTATATTTTTTCAAAAATGATAAAATCTTTTTTGCATTAGATACAGTAGGTTGTTTTTCAAAAAAACTCATTACTTCAGCATAAGTAACATAATCTTTTTTTCTTTCGCTAAATAATTTCTCTAATTCTTTATAAAGCTCTTTAGTAGTCATTTTTATAGCCCCTTTCTTATGAATGTAAATGTCAGCATTGTTCATTATATAATATAAAAAGCATTTATTATATCTTTATTTATATATAATACAGCTTAATCAATAAATAACTGATCAAAATTTTGTCTTATTGCTTCATATAAAACAATACCGACACTAACAGCCAAATTTAAACTTCTACCTTTTTTACCCATAGGTATAGTCATACTGTTATTCCAGTTTTTTTTCATAAATTCTTTTGGAATTCCCTTTGTTTCACTGCCAAAAAAAAGAAAATCACCTTTTTCAAATTTTTTATTAAAATATGGCTCATTACTTTTTGTAGTAGAATAAAAAAATCTATCTTTATACTGTTTATTTTTTTCATAAAATTCTTCTAAATTTTCCCATACAGTCAAATCTAATAATTTCCAATAATCAAGCCCTGCTCTTCTTACTGATTTTTCCGATATATCAAATCCAATAGGTTTTATAATATGCAATTTTGCATCTGCATTAACACAAATTCTTCCAATACTCCCCGTGTTTTGAGGTATTTGAGGATTGACTAAAACTATATTAAACATTTTATTAAAAAATTACTGTTTTATTACCGTTTATAAAAATTCTATCCTCTAAGGCGAGATTAATAGCATTTGATAAAACAGTTTTTTCTACATTTTTTCCGGCAAAACGCATCTCTTTCCAACTATAAGTATGATCAACTCTAATAATATCTTGAAATATAATAGGTCCTTCATCAAGATTATTATTTACTATATGAGCAGTTGCACCTATGATTTTAACACCTCTATCATATGCTTGTTTATAAGGATTTGCACCTACAAAAGCAGGTAAAAAAGAGTGATGAATATTTATAATCTTATTTTTAAATTGTTTAACAAAATTAGGACTTAAAATCCTCATGTATTTTGCTAAAATTATATAATCAATATCATATTTTGATAAAACTTTTAACATTTTTTTTTCATATTCAACTTTGCTTATATTTTCATGACTGATAAAATAATATGGAATATTAAATTTATCCACCAATGGTTTTAAATCTTCATGATTGCTTATAACTGCCAATATATTTGCATTTAATTCATTGCTATAATATTTTAAAAGAATATCTCCTATTGCATGAGATTCTTTTGTGCAAAAAATTACTAAATTTTTCTTTCTTTTTTTTGAAAGATAAATATTTGCATTTACAGGCAATACAGAAGAAAGTTCTTCTGTTATTTTTTTTACATAAATATTACCATTTACAATAGCTCTAAAAAAGAATTTTTTATTTTCCAAATCGACAAATTCTCTATTTTTTACTATATTTACACTATTTTGATAAAGAACATTTGAAATTTTATAAATCAAACCTTTTTCATCTCTGCAATTTATTTTGATAATATAATTATTATCCATACAGACTCCAGAAAGTTTTATAAGATTATACATTAAATATCATTAAAATTTTATAACTCTTTATATTTTTTAACATTATAAGTATATATCACAGGATGTCGTTCAAGACAATTTGCCTCCAACCCTGCTTTTTGGCACAAATGAGAAAAAAATAGATCAAACTCAGGTAGCTGTTCCCAAACTTGTGGCAAAAAAGTAGCTCGATAATTATCCAATTTTAAAATTACACCATCTTTAAAAATTTTTATTTTTTGCTTCAAATCATCAATATCATCATAATCTAATAATTTTGGTTGTGAAAGTATCGAAACTTCTATCTTTATTTGATTATATTCTTTTTCATTTAATGCAACAAATCTAGGATCATGCAAAGCAGCCGCTCTTGCATTTAAAATAATATCTTCATAAAGAGGTCTATAAGCTTCCAAAGAACCGATGCATCCTCTTAAATTTTCTTTTTCTCCTTCTGTAATAGTTACAAAAGATGATCCTTTTTCTTTTAATTTTGGATATTTTTTTAACATTCCTTCCAAATCTATATCATAATCCAAGCCAACAGATTGTGCTATTGCCGCACGAGCCAATTTTAAATATATATTTTTCATATTTTGACTCCTTTTTATTTTATTATATCAAATATTGGAACATATCTTGCTTTAAATTGTGAATATTTTTATATAAAACACAATTAGGACTGAATATGCAAAATGGATTTTATCAAGCAGTAGGTGCTATGGTTACTCAATTCAATAGATTGAATACTATATCAAATAATCTTGCAAATGTAAATACAACTGCTTACAAAAAAGATGCTTTGGTTATAGGTGATTTTTTATCTGTATTAAAACACAAAAGAGATGAGCTTCCTCTTCAAAACAATACAAAAGATTCAGCTAAATTTTTAAACAGATCTCTTGATAGAGTTCCCCATGTTGTTAGAAATTATATTAATTTTAGTTTGGGAGGAATGAAAAAAACAGGAAACCCACTTGATGTAGCTTTTAAAAAACCTGACAGATTTTTTCTTGTAAAAACACCTGACGGTATAAAAATGACCCAAGATGGCTCATTTGTCTTAAATAGTAAAGGCGAATTATCAACAAAAGAGGGATATGAAATATTAGGAACAAATTATTTTAAGGACAAACAGCCTATTTCAATACCTGCAAATTCAACTATTCATATAAGCAGTAATGGAACAATTTATGCCAATAAGCAAGAAATAGGAAAACTTTATATAGCAAAATACAATAACAATTTATCCAATCTTAAAAAAGATGGAAACAATCTTTATAACATATCAAATTTGAATGATATATCATTAAGTAATGATGGAAATGATATATCAGAAGGTTTTTTGGAAAGCAGTAATGTTAATCCTGTCAGCGAAATGGTAGGACTCATACAAACAAATAGATTGGTAGAAATGTATCAAAAAGTTATCTCTTCTCAAATGAATGATTTGGATAACGATGCAATTAATAGATTAGCAAGCACAAAAGCATAGGAGAATTAAATGATAAGAGCATTATATACTGCCGCAACAGGCATGATGGCAGAACAATTACAAATAGACACAACTTCAAACAATATTGCAAATGTAAATACAATAGGCTACAAGAAACAAAGAGCTGAATTTTCTGATCTCATGTATCAAACAATGGAATATGCTGGAACTTCAACGAGTTTAAACAGTTCTTCTCCCACAGGTATTGAAGTAGGACTTGGAGTAAGACCTTCTGCTATCGCAAAACAATTTACTCAAGGTAATTTTAAAGAAACAGGAAACAATTTAGATATGGCTATAACTGGACATGGATTTTTTCAAATAGAACTCCCAGATGGGACAACTGCATACACCAGAGACGGTGCTTTTAAACTTGATGCCAATGGAGATATTGTTAATAGCGATGGTTATAAATTGATACCACAAATAGTTGTTCCATCAGATACCAAATCTATATCAATAGGAACAGATGGGACAGTATCTGTTTTAGAAGCTGGTCAAACTCAAATGTCTCAAATAGGTCAAATTCAACTTGCTAATTTTGTAAATCCTGCAGGACTACACTCTTTAGGAAACAATAATTATATAAATACTTCCGCCTCAGGCGATGCAATAGTAGGAACCCCAGGACTTAACGGAATAGGAGAAATAAGAGAAGGATTTCTTGAAATGAGCAATGTTCAACTTGTTGAAGAAATGACAGATCTTATAACAGGACAAAGAGCATATGAAGCAAATTCAAAAGCCATAACAACATCAGACCAAATGCTTCAAACAGTCAATCAACTTAAAAGATAGATAATTATAGACTCCATCATCAACCAAACTGTATAAATCAAAAATAAAACTAGTTTGGTTGACAGCATCAAATCCTTAAATTAAACTTCTTATTTTGATAGCATACCAAAGTATTCCTAGATTTAGTGTAAAAATTGCTAAAGATGAAATACGAGAAATAAGCTTTTCTTTTAAACTTCTTTTTCTGCCATGAGCTTTTAGAGAAATATACATATGTATAATAGTTGAAATAGTTATAAGCACTACCAAAGTTATTTTTACATAAAAATATTTTGCCAAAACCATTTGAGGATGAGACAATATCTCACCAATATTTAAAGCATGTATAAAATACCCTCCAGTTATCAAAAGAATAGTTAAAATTATGATTTCAAAATATCCATAAAATGGTCCTATGTGATAATAGACCATAGTTTGTACTTCTTTATCTCTAATATAAAGACCCATTCCAAAAAGTAAAATTGAACCACCAATCCAAGCAGATGCAGCTAAAATATGGATAAAAAGAATTATATTAAACATCATACAATCCGTTGCTAATATATCTTTCTCCAGTATCACAAAGTATTGTTACTATTATTTTATTTTTATTTTCTTTTCTATTTGCAACAATTCTTGAGGCATAAACATTCGCTCCTGAAGAGATACCGACAAGAAGACCCTCTTTTTTTGCCAATTCTCTTGCGCAATCAACAGCATCATCAGATTTGATTGCAATAACTTCATCATAAATATTAGTATTTAAAATTTTTGGCACAAATCCTGCTCCTATTCCTTGTATTTGATGTATTCCTGCTTTTTTTCCAGATAATACTGCAGAATTATTTGGCTCAACTGCTATAATTTTTATATTTGGATTATATTTTTTTAAAACTTCTCCGATACCAGTTATCGTTCCACCTGTTCCAACTCCGGCAACAAATATATCTATTTTTCCTTTTGTATCTTGTAAAATTTCTTGTGATGTTGTCTTTATATGTGCATTAGGATTATTCGGATTTTCAAATTGATTAGCAATATAAGAATTTTTTATTTTTTTAGATAATTCTAAAATTTTTTCTATAGAACCATTCATTCCGAGTTTTGGATCACTCAATACTAATTGTGCTCCTAAACCCGATAAAAGTTTTCTTCTTTCCAAACTCATGGAACTAGGCATTGCTAAAATCAACTTCAAACCCAAAGATGCACAAACACTAGCCAAAGCAATACCTGTATTGCCACTAGTGGCTTCTAAAATAGTAGTTTCATTGTTTATCTCTTTGCTTTTAAAAGCTTCAAGAATTATATTTGCACCTATTCTATCTTTTACGGAATGTGTAGGATTTAAAAATTCACATTTGCCTATAATTGTTGCATTAGTTGACATTTTTTTTAGTTTTATCATTGGTGTCTTGCCAACAAGTTCTATAATATTTTCAGCTATCATTTTATTTTTCTATTGCTTGTTTTAAATCTTCAATCAAATCATCACTATCTTCTAAACCAACACTAAGCCTTATCAAAGAGGGTGATATTCCAGCATCTTTTAACTCTTTATCCGAAAGTTGCTGATGTGTTGTGCTGGCAGGATGAGTTATGATAGACTTACTATCTCCAATATTAGTAACTATTGAAAATATTTTAGTATTATCCATTATTTTTTTAGCTTCTTCAAAATTTTCCGCTTCAAAACTAAATAAACCACTACATAATCCGTTTTTAAAATATTTTTTTGCTCTTTTATTGTAAAAATTATCTTCAAGCCCAGGATATGAAACTTTTTTAATTTTTGGATGAGAAGATAAAAATTTAGCAATTTTTAATGCATTAGTCGAATGTTTTTCCATTCTTAAACTTAAAGTTTCAAGCCCCTGTATCAAAAGCCATGAATTAAACGGAGAAGGAGTATTTCCAATATCTCTAATAAGAGACAATCTAACTCTTAAAGTAAATGGTGGATATGGCAATTTAGTATAAATCAATCCATGATAACTTTCATCAGGTTCATTGAAATGATAATATCTTGGATTGTTTTTTATCAATTCAGCTAAATTTTCTCTCTCTACAATAATCCCTCCCAAAGCGGTTCCTTGCCCTGTCGTATATTTACTAGTGCTATGAATAACAATATCTACTCCCCATTTTATAGGATTAAACAAGGCTACACTAGCTACTGTATTATCACATATTGTTATTATTTTATATTTTTTTGCAATTAAAACTATGCTTTCAATATCAGGAATCGATATCTGAGGATTTGATAAAGATTCAAATAAAATACATTTTGTTTTATTGTCTATTAATTGTTCTAAATCATTAGCATCATCGCTTTTAAAAATTTTAGTTTTAATCCCAAATCTTTTTAAAGTATGAGTGCAAAGAGTAACAGTGCCTCCATATAATTTATCTGAAATAATAATATTATCACCTGCTTCAGCAACATTAGCAATTGCATTAAAAATAGCTGCCATACCACTAGAGGTGGCTACGGCTGCTATGCCATTTTCATATTTGGCAAATCTCTTTTCAAACACTTCTGTTGTAGGATTATTAAGTCTTGTATATATTGAGCCTAATTCTTTCAATGCAAATAAATCTGCTGCTTGTTTTGAATCCTTAAAACTATAAGCAGTTGTTTGATAAATCGGCACTGCCATAGTTCCTTCGCCTTTATTTTTATCATATCCATAATGAAGTGCTATTGTATCTTTTTTCATAAAATTGTTCCTTAAAAAGGTATGGCTATAAGCCGGGTTTTGTCTTAAATGATTATTCATCTATTTTATACTTCACAGTATATCTTTAGCGAAGAGTAGCATTATGAGACTACAACCACTCTCTTCTTGCTGCAGGTTGGGTTTACATAGCAATTTAAGTTACCTTAAATTCTGGTGGTCTCTTGCACCGCCGTTTCACCATTGCTTATTTGCATAAGCTGTTTACTTTCTGTTGCACTATCCCTAGAATTACTTCTGTCGCCTGTTAGGCGAAACCTTGTCTCATAGCAGCCCGGACTTTCCTCTCACTCATCTTTATAAGTCAGCAATCATTCGCCATACCTATTTATATTATACCAAATTATCTATTTTTTTCAAAATAACTAACAACTCCATTTGCAATCCCATGAGCTAATAAATCCTCATAATAAGGATTGAATAATCTCATGGCTTCGGTAGGATTTGTAATAAAACCTGTTTCAATCAATATTGCTGGCATTTGAGCTCCAACTAAAACCCAAAACGGAGCTTTCCTTACTCCTCTGTCTGTAATGTTATATCTTTTTCTAACACTTTTTAAAATACCTCTTTGAACATCTATTGCCAATTTATTTGATGCAATAATCTTTTCACTATTCAAAAAATTCAAAAAAACTTGCTTAGAATAATATCCCATTTGATTAACAGCGACACTGTTTTCTAAAGCAGCAACTCTTTTTGCTCTAGCGCTACTTGCAGGAGATAGATAATATGTAGCAACTCCATGTGTGCTTAAAAATTGGCTTTTTACAGGGGCAGCATTTGCATGAATTGATATAAAAATATCAGCTTTTTTTAAATTTGCAAAATGTGTTCTACCTCTTAAGCTTATAAAAACATCTGAATCTCTTGTAAAATAAACTTTATATCCATACAATCTTAAATATTTCCCAACTTTTTTTGCTATTTTTAAAACTGCATTTTTTTCTCTCAATCCTTTATATCCAATAGCTCCAGTATCTTTTCCTCCATGACCTGGATCTATTACAACTATTTTTTTTGAAAAATATTGATTTATATAACTTTTTGTTTGATATGTTTTTATATGCTTTTCATAAAATTTGATAGTAATTTTCTGTTTTTCAATACTAAAAGTAGAATTAATTGGATAAATACTATTCAGCACCACTCTAATAATTTTTTTATTATACTGAGCTATTTGGATATTATCTCTATCTCTAATCTTAAATCTTAAAATACCTTTTATATCAAATACATCTCTAAATTTATGTTTATTTTTTAATACAAAAAAATAAACATCATTTCTTTTAATATCATGATTAAAAAAAAGAATTATTTTGTTATGATAAAATTTTGCAGAAATCAAACTCAATATTTCTTTATGTCTATCTTTTTCTTTTTTAATTTCTTTAATTTTTGATTGTTTACAATCATGCTTTAAGAGCAAAGATAACTCTTTTTGATAATGCCTATAGTTTATTTTTAAAATTTTAGAACATTCTATTAAGCCATTTATTGAATCAATTTGAGCTTTTTTGTTATCATCAATAATAGCTTGAATATAAATATTTTCCAAATCATGATAAATTTTAACAATTCTGCTTTTATTTGCATATCTTAAACTTACAACATCTTCATGAATAGAATTAGAAAGAGGTGTGGCATTCAAAAATACAACAAAAAATATAATAAAAATAAATATTTTTTTAATGATCTTCTCCATTTAGCAATTTATCCATTAACTCTTTTACTGAAATTAATTTATCCAATCTATATCCATTGCTTCCTGTAAAAAATAATCCATTTTCCACATCGCCTCTAAAAGCATCAGAAAGCCTATCAGCAATACAATATCCAACAGCTTTTGCTTCTATACCTCTATGACATGGGGAAACACAATTGCTTATACATTTTATTTTTGGTGCTATTTTATTTTCTATTTTGTTAAATAATTCTGTCCTTACACCTCTTGCAGGATATCCAACAGGAGATTTAAAAAGTTGAATATCTTCTTTTTTTGCATTCAATATAACATTTTTAAACTTTTCACTCGCATCGCATTCAAAAGTCCCGATAAATCTAGTTCCTATTTGAACAGCATCGCAACCCAAAGCTATAAATTTATCAATATCATTTTTATCCCATATGCCTCCAGCTGCTATCAAAGGAAAATCACCCCATTTTTTTATCTCTTCCAATATTGGAGATATTAAATTTTCCAATTTATATTCTTCATCAAAACATTGTTGATAGGTAAAACCTTGATGACCTCCGCTAAGAGGGCCTTCTACTATAACAGCATCAGGAACACGATCATATCTTTGCATCCATCTTTTACAAATAATTTTAAGTGCCTTTGCTGAAGAAACAATAGGAACCAATGCAACATCAGGATATCTCTCAGTAAATTCAGGCATATTAGTAGGAAGTCCAGCTCCTGTTATAATAATATCAGCACCTGCTTCACAAGCATCTTTAACAATACTTCCATAATCGTTTAAAGCATATAAAATATTTGCTGCCAAAGGTTTATCTCCACAAAGCTTCCTTGCATTTTTAAAAATACATTTCAAAGACTCTTTTGAATTAAAATTAATCGTTTCGTATGGTCTGTTATTAATACTTTTTTGAATATATTTTTCATTATCATAATACCCAGTTCCAACTGTGCTAATAACACCAAGCCCTCCTTCTTTGCTAACACTACCGGCTAATTGGTCCCAACTGATACCAACACCCATTCCACCTTGAACTATCGGTATTTCAATCTTATGTTTTCCAATTATTAAATTTTTTAAAGACATCATATTACCTTTATTTTAGCGAATTTTCTTTTTCCAACTTGCAAAATATATTCACCTTTATCAACTTTAAGCTGTTCATCTAAACATTTTTTTGAATTTATTTTAAGAGCACCTTGTTTAATTTGTCTTCTAGCTTGAGAAGTTGAATTTTCCATTTTAGCTTCTACTATAAGTTTTGCTATCCAAATAGGACCTTCAATCTTATATTCTTTTATATCGCTAGGCAATTCTTTTTTGGCATGAACTTTTTCAAACTCATTTTTTGCTTTTAGTGCATCATCTTTGGAATGATATCTTGAAACAATTTCTATAGCTAACATCTCTTTTACAATTTTTGGATGTAAAATATTTTTTTCAACATCATTTTTCATTTTTGCTATTTCATTTAAACTTTTATCACTTAAAACTTCATAATATTTCCACATAAGTTCATCACTGATGCTAAGTATTTTACCATACATATCGTTTGGTTTCTCAGTAATTCCAATATAATTACCAAGAGATTTACTCATTTTATTAATCCCGTCAAGTCCTTCAAGAAGTGGCATAGTGATAATAGCTTGCTCTTTACCTGTTTTATAAGCTCTTTGTAAATGTCTTCCCATTAAAAGATTGAATTTTTGATCTGTTCCACCAAGCTCTATATCACTTTTTAATGCCACAGAATCATATCCTTGCAACAAAGGATACATAAACTCACTAATACTTATAGGAGCATTTGATTTATATCTTTTTTCAAAATCTTCTCTTTCAAGCATTCTTGCTACACTAAATGTAGTTGTAAGTTCCAAAAGCCCAAGACTTCCCATTTCTTGAAACCATTTAGAATTGAATACTATTTTTGTTTTATTTGGGTCTAAAATTTTAAAAACTTGTTCTTCATAAGTTTTAGCATTTTTCAAAACAGTTTCTTTATCCAATTTTTTTCTAGTTTCATTTTTGCCAGTAGGATCTCCTATCATACCAGTAAAATCACCTATAACAAATTGCACTAAAGCTCCATATTTTTGCATTAATGCCATCTTTTGAATAAGAACAGTATGCCCTAAATGCAAATCAGGAGCAGTAGGATCAAATCCTGCTTTTATAAAATAATTTTCACCTTTTTCGTAATATTTTTTTAAAAGCTCTTTAATTTTCTCTTCATCAATAATTTCATTTATACCTCTTTTTATCTCTTTAAGAGCATTCTCTACCATTCTTATACCTTTTTTCTTAAATTTGATTTAAAATTTCAATAGTATTATATTTCTTTTTTAATTGAGTCACAATTTTATCATAATTTGAACTTGGAATTTCTATAACCAGCTCAAAATGATCTGCAAATTGCTCTTCATTGCTACTAAGCTTTATGCTTATAACATTTACTCCTATTTTAGCCAAAAAAGTTAAAAAAGTAGCTAAAGTTCCTCTTCTGTTTTCTAAAGTAACTATAATTTTTGTTCTATTAGGCAAATCTGAAGACCATTCTACAAAAACCATTTGTTCTCCATTTTCAATCATTTTCATAGCTTTTTCACAAAGTTTATGATGAATAGCAATATTTGAACCTTTTTTAAAAGCAACAATATCATCGCCAATTTTTGGGTTACAGCAATAATCAAATAAAACATTTGAAATAGTAAAATTTGTGCAAAAAACTAAATGCTCTATTTTTTGTTTTTTTATTTTATGACGACCAATTTTCAAAATAGGAAAAAAGAATTTATTGCTTTGAGAATATTTATTTAGTCTTGCAACCACATCTTTTAACAAAACAGAATCAATAGCAATTTTATCAATTTTTTTATAAAATCTTGCCTTCTTTAACCATGATTGCAATTTACCAAAATTTACATTAAAAATTGTGCTTAAGATATTTAATGCAACTTTTTGATTGATTTCTCTTATTTTTTGTCTGCAATTTAAGCTTATAGTATTTATTGCTTTAGATGTTTTTAAAGAGTTTATCCAGCTACATCGATAAATTGGTTTATTTCCCACAATAACATTTACAATATCTCCATTTTTTAATTTTGTCAAAAGAGGAACTTTTTGTTTATTAACATATATTGCTTTTGTTTTGTCTCCTATTTCAGTATGAATAGCATATGCAAAATCCAAAGCAGTTGCACCTCTTGGAAGTGTAAAAATATCACCTTTTGGTGAAAACACAGAAATATCTTCGCTATATAAATCATTTTTAGCATATTCATAAAATTCTTGAATATTTTCATCTGAATTTTCACTTGATTTTAAATCTTCCAACCATTCCAATTTTGGAGTTAATCCACTTTCTTTATATTTCCAATGAGCTGCCAAACCATATTCTGCAGTTTTGTGCATATCATAAGTTCTCATTTGAGCTTCTATAATAGATCTATCATCAAAAACAGTTGTGTGTATAGTTTGGTATCCATTTTCTTTAGGAACAGCAACATAATCTTTAAATCTTGAAACAAGAGGACTAAAATTTAAATGAATAATTCCTAATGCTCTATAACAATCAAGTGGTTTTTTAACCAATATTCTAATAGCCAAAAGATCTAAAACTTCCTCCATACTGATACCTTTTCTTTGCATTTTTAGGTATATAGAATAATAATGTTTTATTCTTTTTTCAAGAGTTATATCTTCATCTAAAAAACCATTATTGATCAAAAGAACATGAACTTTTTCAATAAAATGATTTAATTTTAACTGTAATTGTTGAGTATGAGCTTTTAAATAATTATCGATTTTTTCATATTCTTTTGGCAACACAATTGAAAAAGAGATATCTTCAAGCAAATTTTTTATAGTAGAAATACCAAGTCTATGAGCTATAGGAGCATACACAACAAGAGTTTCTTCAGCAATTCTTTTTTGTTTATTTTTTTTTAATGCTTGTATTGTTAGCATATTATGCAATCTGTCACATAATTTTATTACCAAAACTCTTACATCCTCAACAGAAGCAACAAGCATTTTTCTAAAAGATAAAGCAGATTTTGCAAGTCGTTCATTTGAACTAGAAGGAGCCAAGTTTTCATATCTTATTTCTACTATTTTGGTAAGTCCTTCGACCAAATTTGCAACTGCTCTAGAAAACTCATCTTTTATTTGTTCTATAGTATATTCTGTATCCTCCACAATATCATGAAGCAGTGCAGCAATAATCATCTCTTTGTCGCCACCAAAATAAGAAACAATACATGCTACAAGTATAGGATGAACTGCATAATCCTCTCCACTTTTTCTGTATTGACCTTGATGATAAAAAATACAAAAATTTAAAGCTTTTTCAATATCTTTGTCAAATGCAACCTTATTATACAAAAGTTTTTTTGCTTTTGTAACGGTTTTACATAATTTTATATTTTCTATAAGTTCATTCAAATTATTTCTACTTATCGTTTTTTCTTTCACTAAAATCAAGTTTATTTTGAGCTATTTCCATTAATGCAATATCAGTATATTTATATTTATTTTTATTTATATCAATAGTTGGTTCAGCACCGGCACTTAACTCTTCAACTCTTTTTGATACAGCAATAGACAACAGATATCTATCGTCATTCATATTTTTCAAAGCATCAGCTGTTATTTGTTCTAATCTCATATTTTTTCCTTAGTTTTTTTATTTTACTATCGAACAACCACTTAAATCGTTGTTTTCTATTATATTTAATAAATTTCTTTCCTTAAACATATTACACACCACAATAGGCAAAGAATTATCTTTTGCCAATGCAATAGAAGTGTCATCCATAACTTTTATATTATCTTTCAAAGCATCATCATAGGAGATAATATCAAGTTTTTTTGCATCATTATATTTATTGGGATCTTTATCATATATTCCATTAACTTTAGTAGCTTTAATAATCATTGATGATTCTATTTCTATAGCTCTTAATGTTGCTGCAGTATCAGTTGTAAAGAAAGGATTTCCCGTCCCTGCTGCAAATATAACTATTCTTCCTTTTTCAAGATGTCTTATGGCTCTTCTAACTATAAAAGTTTCACAAATTTGCTCCATCTTTATAGCACTTTGAACTCTTACTTGCAATCCCATATATTCAAGTGCTTCTTGCATGGCGACAGCATTTATAACAGTTGCTAGCATTCCCATGTAATCACCGCTTGTTCTTTTAATAATGCCATTTTGAGCTGCACTTACACCTCTTATGATATTTCCGCCTCCAATAACAATACCAACTTCTATATCATGTTCGACCAAACTTTTAATCTCTTTTGCAATAAATTTTAGTATCGAAGTATCGATACCAAATCCATTTTCACTTGCCAATGCTTCACCTGAAAATTTTACTAATACTCTTTTTTTCATATTTGTATCTCCTAACATACCCTTGGGAATTGAAATTTTATCTAAATATTGTTTAAAATCTAATCAATTGTAAAGGATTTATATGATATTTCTTTTGGGTTACTTCAAAAGTTAATGCATTTTTAATCCTACCTATAACACAACCTTTTCTAATTCTTTTACCTTTTCTAATAGTTGGTGCAATCTCTGACAAATGAGCATAAATAGTATAAATCTCTCTATTATTTTTTACTATTACAACATTATCTAACATTGAATTATATTTTGCAAAAATAACTTTTCCATTCAACACATTATATACTTTTGCATTTGGAATTCTTGAACCTAAAATCACAGATTGATTAAAAATTCTTATTTTATAAACAGGATCATAATATGGTCCAAATTTTCTTTTAATATAAAAATTTTTTAATGGTGGCATAGTTTTTGGTCCTCTATAATTAACAACTCTATCTCTTTGATAAGAACTCCCTACTTTTCTAACTCTTTGAGAATTAACATTTGACAATAATTTTAGATTAATTTTTTTTGTTTCCCTTATTCTTCGTCTTTTAATATTTTGTTGTAATATTTTTAATCTTGTCAAAGTTCTTTTAATTTCTCTTTGTTCTTGAAAAATTCTTTTTAATCTTTTATCATAATTTACTTTGACTTTTTTTAAATATTGTATATTTTTTTCTTTATCTTTTTTCATATTAGCCAATAATATTTTTTTATTTTGTATTTGCTTGATATAAAATTTTAAACTTTTTATTTTATGATTAACAGCATCAAGTTGCTTGACAATATTAGAATATTTAAGTTTTATACTACCAAAATTATTATCCAAGATTTTACTTAAATTTTTAATTATTACATGATTTACAATCTTATTAACATTGATATTATTATTTGAATTATTAATTATTTGAATTATTAATCTTTTAGAAATTAAATCTATTAACTTTTTTTGCACTATTTTTTTTGTTTTTGTCAAATTTGCAATGTTTTTTTGAAGCTGTGATAATTCTTTGATTTTATCTGTATAAATTATTTGTTGTTTATTCAAAAAATCATTAGTTTTCTTGATTTTTTCATTAATTTCACTAATTTCTCTTTTTTTGATTAAAATATTAGATGCAATATTTTCTAATTTATCTTTTATTATTTTTACTTTTTTATTTTTAATGTTTAATATTTTTTTATTTTTATAAATATTTTTAGAAATATTTGCTTGCAATAATAAAGAAATTGCTATAATAAAACAAAAAAATCTCATTCTTTATTCAACTTAAAAATTGCAAATGTAACAGACATAATAGATATAACAATACCAATTCCAAGCAACACTAGGCTATCATGCAAAGTATGAAAAACTGGCATCTTAATACCTAAATTTAAAAAATCTTTTATATATTTATTGCTATTGGTAAAATAGATAAATACAAATGACACCAAAAAAGAACTAATAATACAATCAACAATAACAACCCTATAAAGCATTGCACTTTTCATCCAAAAAGGAGACCCTAATATACTCATTATTTCAAATCTTTGCTTGTGTTCAAAAATCCAAACTTCAGATTGCTTGATAATCAACAAAAAGACAATTATTAATACAAAAACAATAAAAAATTGAAATAAAGCTTTACTAAAAATTAAAAAATTATATAACTTACTATAACTGTTTTTAAAAGTATTTACCGATTGAACTCCTTCTATTTTTAATAATTTTTGTTTTATAATTTTCAATTTTTCCAAACTAGGCAAATGCTTTAATTTTATAGAATAAAAAATAGGCAAACTATTTTTTAATTTTTGAAAATTTGTTGGAGAAATAGTATCTTTCAACTCGTCAACAACCTTTCCGGTATTTATAACATTTAATGATTGAAGATTGTCTATTTTTAATTTTAAATCATTTTCATCAAGAGGAACTTTTGAAACAAAAACAATAGAATAATCATTGTTAATTTTTTTTTCATAATCATTTATAACTTTTTTTATCATAAAAAAAGTTTGAACAACAAACAACAATAGAAAAAGAGGTAATATTATAGAAATATGATATTTAAGAAATTTCATGAATGTCTCCGTTTTCAATCTCAAAATGTCTATAATCAAGCCTAAAAAGAGATGGTATTTTATGTGTTACTGTAACAACAGTAGTCCCCAATTGTTTGTTTGCACTTTTTAATAAATCCCATATAAGACCACTAGAATATTCATCCAAATTGCCCGTAGGTTCATCTGCCAATATTAACACAGGATTGTGAGCTAATGCCCTGGCTACACCAACTCTTTGCTGTTCTCCTCCACTAAGTTCTAAAGGAAATTTATCTGCCTTATGCAATAAATTAACATGTTGTAATAATTTGCAAGCTTGATTTTCACATGTATCTTTAGAAAAACCAGCTATCAACAAAGGAAGCATAACATTTTTTTCAATCGTCCAATTTTCTACAAGCTTATAATCTTGAAAAATTATTCCTAAATGTTTTCGTAAAAAATTTTTATTTGAAGTTGATATATTTTTTAAGGACACTCCACAAACATTTAAATTTCCGTTGATTGGAGGCAAAGCTGCATACATAGATTTTAAAAGGGTTGATTTACCGCTTCCGCTTTTGCCTGTAATGAAAACAAAATCTTTTGTATTGATTTGTAAATCTATATTATTTATCACAATTTCATTTGCTTTATACGAAAGAGATAAATTTTCTGCTGTTATAACATTGTTTTTCATCCATATATCCCTTTTTTACTTGTTTCATGTAGATATTCTTTTATTATTTTATCGGACAATATATTTTGCTTTGTAAAAGCAAATTTATTTGGCAAATAATTCAGTTGATCGTTTATTATAATTAAATATCTATGTTCGCTTTTATCATACGATCCGAAAGATATTTTAATAACACCAGAGTTTTTATCGATTTTATATATATTTTCAAAATGCACAAAAAAATCATCCTCTCTTATAATTTTATTAGAAAAATTAGAATAAATATTGCTAAAATTTATCTCTTTTTCAAATTTTTCAGGAACTATTTTTTCCTTTTCTTTAGAAAATTCTTTATTTATCAAAATTATATCATAAATATTTTTTTCCATTTTTTTCCATCTATCTTCATATTTGCTTGATATTTCAATATTATTATTTTTTCTAATAACAATTTCGCATTTTTGCAATGATAAAAAAAGATCTCTTGAATATTCAAAATATTTTTCACTATCACTTCTAAGTTCCAATTTTCCATTTTTTTTCAATACCCTTATGGATTCATTTAAAAACTCTTTACTTATAACTCTTCGATGGGGTTTTTTATCCCATGGAACTGGAAAATGAATATATATTGTATCGATACTATTAGAAGAAAGCATTTGTAAAAGTATTCTTGCATCAAAATCAACAACAAAAATATTTTTTATATTTTGTAATTGACACTGCTTTAATAATTGCTCTATGGAAGGTTTGTGTATCTCAATACCAATAAATTCCTTATCTGGAAATTTTTTAGCTAAATGCAATATATGTCTTCCACTACCAAATCCTATTTCTATTTCAATTTTTTTATCACTTTTATAATCATCAAAATAAAAAATATCTTTTTGATAATTTGATTTTTTTTTCAAATGATTTTTGCTGGAATTTATATTTTCATGTAATATTTCAAAATTATTCGCATCAATAAAACTTTTGATAGCATCTTGCACAATCTTTACATTTGTAGGTTTTGTTATTTTATCTGCCTTGATAAGTTTTATCTTTTTTTTATCAATAACTTGCAGAAAAAAATTTTCTTCTTTACTTTTTGTAAATACTAAATCATCATATTTTGATGATGCTAAAAATTCAAACAAAAAACCATCATTTTTTATAGGCATTTGACAATAATTATCTTTTTTTACATGTGCATTTGGCATTTTTTTAAAAAACCTCTACTGATTACTATCTTTTGGAATTCTTATGCTTATATAATCAGTAGGATTTGATACAATTCCATTTTTATCAACTGCTTGAACACAGTATTTATATTCTTTACCTGGAATTATATTTTTATCAATATAAACTAAATTAGAAATATTTACATATTTTATTGTTTTTTCACTAAAATCTTTTGTAAATTTTTTGATTATTATATATTTTCTTGCTCTATTGTCAGCTGGTTTCCAAGTTATTTTAACTCCATCTCCTACTAAAGTTACATTTGTTAAAACAGGAGGTAATGGTTTTGAAAGTGTTGTTCCCATGACTGGATTTTCTTGCTTTGGAGATTCAAGTCCTTGCTCATCAACAGCTGTTACTTTATAATATCTTGCAACTCCATCTTTATTTATAATATCTTCAAATTTATTATCAGCCGTTTTTGCTATACAAGTATAAAATAAATAAGGAGTAATAGCTCTATAAACATTATAATATGATATATCTTTTTGATTAACTCTATTCCATGTTATATTTATTATTTTTGGCAAATTTCTACTTGCTTTAACATTTTGAACAACAGGAGGAAGAGGTTTTGTAGATGCTTCAACCACCACACTAGGAAGAGAAATAATATCATCATAAGTTTCAACTTTTATTCTGTATTTAAAAGTTTTATCATCAGGCAAATTTTTATCGATATATTCAGCATTCAATCTGCCATCAACAACTGCTATTGTTCTCCATTTTAAATTTGTCAAATTATTTCTTTGTATAATATATTTTGCTACTCTTTGATTTGGATCTGGTCTCCATATAATTTTTATTCTATGAGGCAATCCAGATATTGCCCGTATATAAGATACTGAAGGAAGTAAAGGTAAAGTTTTTGCTTTTACTACTTCACTTGGCCTAGATTCTATATTGTTGTTTGAATATGTTGACATTCTATAATAATACACTTGGTTTGGAATCAAATTAGTATCAACAAAATGAGAAACATATTTATCATTAATTATTGCAATTCTTTTTAATTTTCCATCATTTTTTAAAGGATTTGATCTATATATATAATATCCTTTTATTGAATCATTATAAATAGGTTCCCATTCTAGAGCAATTTTATTTATATCGCTCAAAGTTCTTATTGATGTTATTGTTGGCATAGAAGAATCTATAACAACTTTAGGAGGATTAGGCAAAATATTTTGACATCCACTAACAAAAAGTATTAAAACTATTGACAATATACCCAGAATCAATTTTTTCATTAAAAATCTCCATATTAAAATTTTTTCTTGCAAATTCCTTAAAATCATCATAAATAGGTGCTTTGAAAAACATTCTCTTTCCAGTTTTAGGATGCACAAGGTATAATAAATATGCATGTAACATCACTCTTATTATTTTATCTTCTTTGCTCTTAAAACCATATAAATTATCACCCAAAATATGTCTTGAGATACTATTTAAATGCACTCTTATTTGATGAGTTCTTCCTGTAAATAACTTAGCAGAAATAAGTTCGTATTTTTCATTTTTTGAAATTATCAATTTTTTAAATGCACTTTTTGCATTCTTTCCTTTGGCATCTATACCCATTTTCAGTCTATTTCTTCTGTTTCTTGCTATTGGTTTTTCAATAATCATATCTTCTTTTAAAGGTAAATCAATAATACTCAAATAATATCTTCCCATACTTTTATCTTCTAATTGTTTTGAAAGAATTGCATGAGATGTATTATTTTTAGCTATTACCAAAGCACCGCTTGTTTGCTTATCTATTCTATGAACAATTCCGTGTCTTTCCTCTCCACTAATAGTTGATAAAGAAATATTTTTTGATTTTAGCCAATCAACTAATGTAGCTTCTTTAACACTTGGAGCTGGATGAACTGTCAGAAATGGTGGCTTATTAATAACAAGGATATCATCATCTTCATATATAATTTCTACATCAAAATCAACTTTATATTTTTTATCGTTTTCAAAATTTTGAATCTGATATCCAATTTTTTCGCTCCCACTCAATTTATAACCACATTTTTTTATAATTTTACCATTTACAGTTACAAACCCTTTTTTTATAAAAATTTCAATTTGATTTCTGCTCATTTTTAAATAATTTTGTAAAATTTTATCCAATCTTCCATTTTTAGCTATAAATTCCATTTTTATCCTCATTTTTTTGGTATAATAATTTTTAAAAAAGGCTTATTTTTGCTTCGTATTGATAAACGAATATTAACACATTTTGATCTTGTTATTCCAATACTTATTATACCTATTATTGCTATATCTTTTTATCTTATAAAAGAAGCCAATCAAACTTTAGCATATAAACAAATAATATATTTTAGTGTTGGAATTATAGCATTTTTTATTTCTTATATAATTCCGATAAGAAAATTTGATTGGATAATCCCATTTTTATATTGGATAGGCATTATATCGTTATTTAGTTTATATTTGATCGGAATAACAAAATTAGGAGCTAGAAGATGGCTTGAAATACCTTTTATGCATCTTACGATTCAGCCATCTGCATTTTTTAAACCAGCATTTTTGTTAATGTTGGCATATTTTATTAAAAATAACCCTCCTCCACAAAATGGATATGATTGGAAAGATTTTGCTAAAATAAGTTTTTATATTTTATTGCCTTTTGTTTTAATTTTAAAAGAGCCGGATTTAGGAACTGCACTTATTTTATTACTCATAGGTTACAGCACTTTATTTGTTATAGGTGTAAATAAAAAAATATGGATTATTTTAAGTATATCCATCGTTTTATTAACTCCTATTTTGTATAGTCATTTGCATGATTACCAAAAAAAAAGAATTACAAATTTTGTAGAACATAAACAAAGTTATCATATAAGACAATCCATAATAGCAATAGGTTCAGGAGGCTTAGAAGGCAAATCAAAAGAAAATGCAACTCAAACTCATTTAAAATTTTTACCTGTTTCAACTAGTGATTTTATTTTTGCTTATTATGTTGAAAGATTTGGTTTTATAGGAGCATTAGGATTGATAACTTTATATGGACTTTTAATAATACATTTAATGAGTTTAAATTTTAAATTTAAAAAAGATTATTTTTTAAAATCAATGACTACTTCAGTTAGTTTCATGATTTTTATATATATGAGTATCAATATTGCTATGACTATTGGTCTAGCACCGGTTGTTGGGGTTCCTTTACCTTTTTTTAGTTATGGGGGAAGTAGTTTTATAACTTTTATGATTATTTTTGGTATTTTGGAAAATCTTTTTTCTTTTCAATATGATACAATGTATGAAAAAATATCTTTTAAATAAACTATTTTTAAGAATTTTTTAGTTATACTTTCAACTCTTAAAAAATGGAGGGTTCATAGCTCAGTTGGTTAGAGCTCTCGGCTCATAACCGAGCGGTCCTAGGTTCGAGTCCTAGTGAACCCACCACCTCTTTTGATCTATCTATAAAAATATCAGGAGATTTTATTGAATATAACTGAT
This sequence comes from Campylobacterales bacterium, assembly GCA_027044945.1. Taxonomy (GTDB): domain Bacteria; phylum Campylobacterota; class Campylobacteria; order Campylobacterales; family JALSKU01; genus JALSKU01. The sequence goes on along the minus strand of JALUBK010000061.1, from coordinate 19,196 downwards.
ATAGATTTCAATCAACTTTATATACAGCAAAAAAAAGAAACTACTTTTCAACCAAAAACAAAAGATGAATGGAATAAAAAAGCTAAAAAATTTTCTACGAATTTATACAAAAGCATTTACAATCAAGAACTTTTAAACAATATTGATTTTGATGATTGCCGAACATTTTTAGATATTGGATGTGGGGTTGGAAATATTTCTTTATTGGTAGCAGAAAAACTTGATCAAGTATATTCGTTAGATTTTTCTCCGATGATGCTTGATGAATTAAAAAATAATATAAAAAATAAAAATATAAAAAATATAAAAACTTTAAATCTATCTTGGGAAGACAATTGGGATAATGTTCCAAAATGTGATATTGTATTGGCATCAAGATCCATGGAAGTAGCGGACATGAAATATGCTCTTACAAAGTTAAATAATAAAGCTTTGAAAAAAGTTTATTTAACATATAAAGTTGGTGGAAGTTTTTTAAATGATAAAATACTTAATTATATTGGCAAAAAAATCAAAAAAAAACCTGATTATATTTATACAATCAATATTTTATATCAAATGGGAATTAATCCAAAATTAAATTATATTAAAAGCGAAGGAAAAATAAATTCTTATAAGAACGAAAACGATTTTATCGAAAGTGTTTTATGGAGCGTAAATGATTTGACTAACAACCAAATAACATTATTAAAAGAATATTATCATAAATTTATAAAAAATTCTAAAAATGAAAAAAATTATCTTTGTTGGGCAGTTATTAGTTGGAATAAAAAGAAAAAACCTTGCCTCTAAATAATTTAAACGATGAACAAAAACAAGCTACCACAGCATCCTTAGGTTATAATCTCATAATAGCTTCAGCAGGAACAGGCAAAACTTCTACTATTGTAGCTAGAATTGCATATCTTTTAAAAAAAGGTATAAAACCAGAGGAAATTTTACTTTTGACTTTTACCAATAAAGCTTCAGGAGAAATGATTTCAAGAGTAGCAAAACTTTTTGATAAAAAAATAGTAGAAAAAATTGAAACGGGCACTTTTCATTCTGTAAGTTATAGACTTTTAAAAAAATTTGGAAAAAAAATAACACTCAAACAACCAAAAGAATTAAAAATTCTTTTAAAAAGCATTTGCGAAAAAAGAGTTTTTACTCATATCGACAGCAATATCAAACCATATCAATATTCATATCTTTATGATATATTTTCACTTTACCAAAACAGCTCTTATGATTTTAACTTTTCAAAATGGTTATCCAATAAAAGTCCAGAACATATACCATTTATAGATATTTATGAAGATATTTTTGAAGAATTTCAACTATTAAAAGAAAATTTTGGATATGTAGATTATAATGATTTGCTTGTCAACATCATAAAAGAAGCTAGAAAACAAAAAATACACTTTAAAGAAATTTTAGTTGATGAATATCAAGACACCAATCCTTTACAAGGAAAAGTTATTGACTCTTTGGAAACAGACTCTCTTTTTTGTGTTGGTGATTATGATCAAAGCATATATGCTTTTAATGGAGCAGATATAAGTATCATATCATCTTTTAAAGATAGATATAAAAATTCAAAAGTTTTTACACTTAATAAAAATTATCGCTCAACCAAAGAGATACTCTCTTTAGCCAATAGAGTGATCAAAAAAAATCCAAGAATTTATCAAAAAGAATTAATTGTAACAAAAAAAGAAAAAGGACATCCTCCTAAATTACTTATTTTTGGAGAAATATTTGAACAATACGAAAATATTTCTCAAAGAATAAAATCTTCTTCAACAAATATTGAAGATATTGCAGTTATTTTTAGAAACAATTCAAGTGCAGATGCAATGGAAGCAATTTTAAGAGAATTGAATATTCGTTGTAAAAGAAAGGGTAGTATTAGTTTTTTTGAAACAAAAGAGATTAAAGCTATTTTAAATATTTTAACACTTTTGTCAAACACTAAAGATATAATGGCTTTTGTTAATATTTTTGAATATGCAAAAGGTATAGGTTCTGTTATAGGAAAAGAAATTTTTGAAGCACTTTACAAACTTGGAAATCAAAATATATTAAAAGGATTATTAGAGCCAGATAGCAAACAAACAAATCCATTTAAAAAGAAAACTCACAATTACCAACTCGGATTATTTGATGATTTTGAAAATCTTGGTTCAATTGGAAGATTTAAAGAATTAAATTTTGAAGAAAAATTTTTATCAAATCCTGTCTTGAAGCATCCTAAAATATCATCTGATGGAGCAGAATTTATTTATGCTTTTTATAATTTTGTTAAATTAAATAAAAAAATAAAAAATCCAAGCACAATAATCAATAACATTATCAATTCAAAACTTTATGAATATATTATTTCGTCTTTGGCAAAGCAAAGGGCAACAATAAAAAATAAGGGAATAGACGAAAAGTTATATCAAGAAATAAAAAAAAATATAAAATCAAAAGCTTGGATACTTTTTAATATATCCAAAAAATACAATGATACCAATAGATTTATCAATGCTTTAATACTTGGAGGAAGTGAAATAACCGAGGGAGAAGGAGTAAATCTTTTGAGTGTTCATGCGAGCAAAGGCTTGGAATTTAGAGAAGTTTATATCATAGATTTAATGGACGAAAGGTTTCCAAATAGAAAATTAATGAAAAAAGGAGGCTCTTTAGAAGAAGAAAGAAGACTTTTTTATGTCGCTACCACTAGAGCGAAAGAGATACTTTATCTTTCATTTGCCAAATATGACAAAATTAAAAAACAAGAGTATCATCCTTCTATCTTTTTGGAAGAAGCTGGGCTTATCCATGTCTAACCGCTGAAGCCAAATCCCACATAGGTAAAAATATTCCAAGAGCCATTATTAAGACCATAACTGCAATAAAACCTATCAAAATAGGTTCAATATAATTTGCTATATTATCAACTATCTCATCAAATTCCATTTTATAAAAATCAGATACTTTTTCAAGCATTGTATCGAGTGTTCCACTTCTTTCTCCTGCATTTACCATTTGCAAAAGCATACTTTGAAAAATACCCGTTTGTTTAAAAGCTTCAGAAAGAGACATACCTCTTTGAACAGATATAGCAACATTTGCAAGTTTTTCTTTTAATGTTGTATTATCTATTGTCAAAACTGCAGTATCAAGTGCATCAGCAATAGGAATACCTGCCGCAATTAATTGAGTAAAAATCATAGTAAATCTATACATTGTAGAGTTAAAAATTATTTTACCAAAAAGATATATTTTTAAAATATATTTATCAAATCCTCTTTTAAAATCTTCATTATTGGAATATAAAAATTTTATTGTTACAATCGATCCTATAATAAAAGCCAACAAATACCAACCATAGTTATGAGTAATATTTTCCAAAAATAAAAGAATTCTTGTTGGCAAAGGCAACTGAGTATGAAGTTGTGAAAAAATTTCTTTAAATTTTGGAACAACATATACCATTAAAATAGCAAAAGCTATAGAAATGGCTATCAAAGTTATAATAGGATATCTCAAAGCAGATTTAAATTTTTTTCTATTATCTCTTATTTCTTCCAAAATAGTTGCCAATTTAAGCAATGATTCTGACATATTACCAGTGTTTTCACCAAGTTCCACCATGGCTATTGTAACATCGCCAACATCTTGTCTATATACATTTAATGCTTCAGTCAAGCTTTGGCCAGAGTTTAACGAATCATCTATATTTTCAAATATTTTTTTAAGATGTTTATCTTCAGTTGATTTTGTAACCTCTTTTACACTATCATGAATAGAAATACCAGCATTTGTCATAACACCTAATTGTCTTATAGAAGAGATTAAATTATCAATTTTAATTTTAGGTTTCAAAATAGTATTAGTAAATTGTTTTTTAAACAATTTTATTTGATCATCTATAGGTGTAGCTGTTTCTGAAATTTTAATAACAACACCCGGCAATTTTATTTTAGATATAGATAATGCATCCATTCTATTTTTTGCCTTGATAACTTTATTTAACTTTTTTCCCTTGAACAAATAATTAACTTCAAAATATTTCATGATTTAACCACCCTATAAACTTCTTCAATACTTGTTATACCATTGGCTGCTCTAACTATACCATCTTGTAACATATTCACAAATCCATTTTCTTTTGCTTGTTTTTCTATTTCAGCTTTACTTCCTTCTCTAGCAATAATACTTTGTATTTTTTCATCTATCATTAAAATTTCTGAAATCATTTCTCTTCCAAAATATCCTGTTCCAGCACATTTATCACATCCAACAGCTTTGTAAAATTGATATTCTTTTGGTAAAATATTTTCAAATTCTTCAACAACTTGTTTTGGTAAATTTACTTTACTTTTACAATAAGGACAAAGTCTTCTTACCAATCTTTGTGCTTCAATAGCGACAAGAGCACCGCTTACCAAATATGATTCTATCCCCATATCAAGAGTTCTATTAATAGCACTTATTGCATCATTTGTATGAAGAGTAGAAAAAACTAAATGACCAGTTAATGCTGCTTGGATAGCAATTCTTAAAGTTTCATTATCTCTAACTTCGCCTATCATGATAATATCCGGATCTTGCCTTAAAATAGATTTTAAAGCATTTGCAAATGTCAAGCTAGCTTTTGCATTCACTTGAACTTGTTGTGTTAAATTCAACTGATATTCAACAGGGTCTTCGACAGTTATAATTTTTTTTGATATACTTTTTATTGCATTCAAAGCTGCATATAAAGTAGTAGTCTTACCGCTTCCAGTTGGCCCTGTAACAAAAACTATACCATAAGGTGTTTTCATGGCTTTATTAAACTGCTTATATGTTACTTCGCTCATTCCCAAAGATTCCATATTTATCATAACCTTTGATTTATCGAGTATCCTCATAACTATAGATTCACCATTTGTAATGGGCAAAGTAGAAACTCTAAAATCAAACTCTTTTTCCATTATTTTTAAAGAAAATCTACCATCTTGAGGTTTTCTTCGTTCAGCTATATCTAAATTTGACAATAATTTAATTCTTGAAGAAAGAGGAGGATAAATATCCTTGTCAAAAACAAAAGTTTCATTAAGCATCCCATCAACTCTTGTTCTTATGATACAATTATTTTCAGTAGGCTCTATATGAATATCGCTTCCTCTATACAAAACAGCTGTTTTTATAATCGATTCAATAAGCTTCATAATACCTGAAGATTCGTTTGGATTGTCTGCTGCAGAAGTTGTTAATTCTTTTCTTATTTCATTTATTAAATCTTTTGTTCCGCTACTAATTTCAAGTTTATTAAAATATCTTTCGATTTGATTTGGTTCAGATACAACAATTTTAATAAGTTTTTTAGGATAATATCTTTGCATCGCTTCTTGAGCTTTTATATTAAATGGGTCTTCAAATGCTATATAAATACTTATCTCATCTTCATACAAAGGTAAAACAAAATATTTTTTTAATTGGCTCAAAGGAACAACAGATGCAAGTTTATAATTTATATCAATCGAATCCAAATCAATATAAACAGCATTAATACTTTCAGCAAAATTTTTAAAAACTTTTTCTGAAATCAAAGGAAAAACATTTGATATATCTTTTAATTTTATAATATTTTTTTGCATCAATTCGTTAACAAAAATAAACAAACTCTCTTTATCAGTAAATATTTCTTGTAAAAGCAAATCACATATATTTGTTTTTTCATTCTCAATTCTATCTTTAAACTCAAGTATTTTTGCTTCATTTACAACTCTATTTTCTTCAAGAAAATTTATAATATTTAATTCTACATCAGTCATGTTTTCACCAATAAATTCTTGTTTTTATTAATATATTATTTTTATATGTCCTAATCATTATTTTATAAATACTTTTATCTTTTATAAGATTCATTTTATATTCAATATTTGGATTTTTATCATCAGTAAAAATATATATATTATTTTTTTTGATATATTCTTTTTTTGAATATTTTACAAAAATTTTAGATAATATATAATTTGTAGTTGGAAATTTAAAACCAGAAATATCAAAACCATCTATTAAAGATTTATATAAAAGTTTTTTTTGATACAAAATAGTTAAAAAATAGATAGCATTACTTCTATCAGAAGCATTTTTTACTAACAACATAGCAGGGAAAGCCATTCTATTTATATTATCTGTTTTTAGACATGCATCTGCAAATATTGTCAAAAAATCATCATCTTGTTTGAAATTAAAATAAATTTTTGCACCTTCAGAACAAGCTTTTTTATAATTTTTTTCATGATAAGCATTATAAATATCAACTCTACTTATTGCAAAAGAGTAAGAAAAAATTATAAAAAAAAGTAAGATTTTTTTCATTTCATAACTCCATTTTTTATATTAGAAAGTAATAAAGATATTTTTTTGGATTTATTAAGTCTCAAATAAGCCTCCAAAGCATTTATTGCATCTTGTTTTTGGCCTATTTTAACTTTACTTTTTGCAAATAAAATCCAACTTTTTTCATTTAAACTATCAATATTATTTGCAATTATAGCCCATTTTAATGATTTTTTATATTTTGCTTCATTATAAAATATTTGAGAAATTAAATTGGCATAAACTATTTTACCACTATTAAAATATTTTTCTTTATAATAATCTATTCTATCCAATTTTTGGCTAGAAATTAATATTATTTGTTTTTTAGAAATATGTTTATCTGTTGTTGGTTTTGTAATATTATTACTTTTTGTTTTTATAGTTTTATTTTCAATTATTTTTTTAGATATTTTATTTTTTTTGGGAATATTTTTATTTTTATTAGCATATATATGATTTAAAAATTTTGTATTTAGAGATAATACTTTGAAATCATTATTATAATTTATTTTTTTTCTTTTTTTAATAGTAATATTTTTTTCTTTTTTTAAACTAATATCACTATTTTGTTTATTATTATCTGATATCAAACAATGCTTATTAGAAAAATTGCAATTATTTTTATTTATAACATGAAATTTGTAAAAAAATAAGAAATAAAACAATATTATTGCTATAAAAATTCCAAATATAGGTAAATATAAAAGATATTTTTTTCTTTTATATTTTTTCCAACTATTTTCAAGATTTCTTATTTCATTTACATTAAGCATCAACATATCCTAAACTAATAATAGCCATTTCTAAAAATTTTATATTTATTTTTGTATTGTTAATTTTACTGGGTTCTTTTGCATCATAATATTCACATATTTCAAATAATTTATAAAGAATTTTATTGGTTTCTCTTAAATTTCCCTTGGAATATTTATATATTATTTGATAATGTTTGTTCGAAAAATTATGCAAAAAATCAAATAAATTATGATATAAAAGTTTTTTTTCGATATAGATTTTAAAATCAGAAAAAGATATATTTTTAAGTTCTATACTTTCCCAAATTCTTGTTTTAAAATAATCTTTTGCAAAAACATCTTCTTTTTCATTAGTTTTATGAATAGTAAAAATAACTTTAAATTTTCTTGTATCAGCAAATAATCTTATTTTCTCTACAATTTTTGAGGGATAAAGTTGCGCTTCATCTATAAGTATAGAAATGGGAGAGTGAATATTTTCTACACCCTCCAAAATCATTTTAAATACAGTATCAAATTTTTCTATTTGATAAATATCTTTATGAAATATTTCTTTATAAATTGCTTTAGCAAATTCCAATTCATCAAAAAAAGGTGTTGGCAAAAAAATTATTGATTTTTTTTTTCGCAAATCTCTATATATTTTTTTTAATAAAAATGTTTTTCCCGTCCCTGGTTTTCCATACACTAAAACAAGCTTAATCGGTTTATTTAAAACTTCTAATATTTTTTCATATGCAATAATAGAACTATCAAGTTTTACATAGTCGTTATCATCAATATCACTAAAAGCATCTTTTGCTTTAGTGTAATTACTTGACTCCGATCTCACTGCCATATCCTAAAGCTTTCAATGAAATATTTTTATGATTGTTTTTATTAGGATTAACAATTTTAGGAGTAATAACAAATATTAATTCTCTGCTATCGCTTGATGTGGATTGACTTTTAAAAATATTTCCTAAAATAGGTAAATCTTTAAGACCTAAAATACCATTATTTGCATTATTATTACTTTTGCTAATCAAACCTCCAAGAATAATTGTATCATTGTTTTTGATCCTTATGACAGTTGATAATTTTTTTTCTGAAGTATCTGGAGCTATTTCTCTTGGTGTTATTTGCTTTTTATCGTCACTAGCATATTTAAAACTGCTAATAGAAGGATTTATTCTTAATATTATTTCATTATTATTGGAAATTTCAGGCATAATATTTAACAATATTCCAACAAAAATTGACTCATTTGTATAAGAAGTTGTTGTTATTGTTCCACCTGTGTTTGCAGGAGATGTTTCAGGAACTCTATAATTAACATTATCTCCTATTGTTATAAGTGCTTGTTGATTATTTAAAGTTAATATTTTTGGATTTGATACTATTTTAGAATTCCCTTGTGTTTTTAGAAAATTCATAAGACCATCCATAGTAAAAGAAATCGTATTGCTAAAATTAAAAGCATTATTCCAACCTAAATGATAAATCTTATCTCCTTTGGCAACTAAGTTAGCGGTATTCAATCCTGATGTTGCACCATCTAAAACAGGGACATTATCACCTTGTGGATTATTTATTCCTATAGCAAACTTACTCCAATCAATCCCACTAGAATGACTTTTACTTAAATCAACAGAAATAATAGATACATCTATTAAAACTTCTTTATCCAATCTACTTTTTACATCTTGAAGATATTTTGCAATTCTATCTAATTGCTCTTTTGTTCCAGTAACAGTAATAAGTCCGGCATTTTGATTTATTATTGGTTTTTTAACTATATAGCTTTCTGAACCAGAATTGGCAATAGATAAAATATCTTTAGATATACCTTTCCAAAAATTAAATGTCTCGCTTGATGTTATTGAATTTTCATCACTTGGCGCATTGCTACCGGTATCACTATTTGATGATTGAACAGATGCATTTAAAACAGCTGTTCCACTTCTAACAGATGTTATATAATCAATTTCAAAAGTTTTTGTAATAACACCTGATATTTTTAATAAATTATCTTTAAAACTATATTCTAAATTGTTATCTTTTAGCAAAATATTAAATATTTCGCTCAAAGACATATTATTTATATTAATTCCATTCAATTTTTCAGCCATTTTTCTTTTTGCAACTTTATCTTTTACAATTACACTAAAACCACATTTCATACTTAACTGGTCTATTAAGTCTTGTGTTGTCACATTATCAAGCACTTTTATAGTAAAAGCTCTATATTGACAACTATTATTTGCTTGTAAATTGCTAAAACTTAATGCCATCCCAAGTAATAGATAAAATACTATATTAATAGTTTTTTGTAAATTCAATTTTGTCATCTTTTTTCCTTAAAAATAATTCTATTTTTTTTCTTTTATTTTTTAATATTACACTATTATTTTTTATACGGATCAACCTATATCCATAAACTTTATCTTTTATTTTATACCATTTTTTATTTATTTTTGCTTCATTGTTAAGAATTCCAAATAATGTAAAAATAATTCGTTTCCTCTTGACAGAGGAAATTTTGTTTTTAATCCTTTGATAAACCATATTGCTAACAAAAGGAGAACGAACTTTATTCAATACTTCATTAGCTACACCAACTCTTTTCTTACTAATCTCTTTAAAAATTTTATTGTATCTTTGAGCATTAATTTTACCAACTTGATCGCTTTTACTTTCAACACCAGCAAAAGAAATACCAACAAATACAAATAAAATAAGAATTATTTTTTTCAATATTTTATCCCCCAAACTGCTATTTTAAAATTCACATGAATATCTTTATTGACATTCATTTTAAGCGAATGAATATCTACTATCAAATTACTTTCTTCAATAGAATTGATAAATTTTAATAAATTGTCAAAACTACCATCAGCATCAACTTCTATTTCAATAATTTGTTCAACTTTTTTGTAATTTAATTTATTAAATTTATTTTTAATATAATTAATATTAACATTATTTCTTTTTGCATCTTTTGATATATTGTCAATAAAATTTGCCCAATTTATGTCATTATACAAAAGATATGAAAGTTCTCTAAGTTTATTGTCTATATATCCATTATTATATATAGAAACTTCTAAAATATTTTTTAAATTTTTTAAATCTCTTTTTGATTTTTGAACATAAAACATTTCATTGCCATTAACAGTTTTTGAAGCAATATAATTTTTTTCTTTGGTTATTTTTATTTTTAAATTTTTTGTTTCATTTTTTGCTTGAGATAATATTCTTTCGCCTATAGGAAAAATATATAAATACGATATTGCAAAAATAATTACAAATATTGAAATATATACTATAGATAATTCACTATTTTTTTTGTCTTTAAAAATATAATCGATTTTTTCAAATAATTTTTCAAATGTTGTCATGTAATACTACCTTAATATCACTTAAATAGATATGTTTTTTGTTATCTTTTTTTATCTCTTTTGTTCTAATGCCAAATCTTTTTTCTTGTGCTAATGATTTGATAAGTTCAGTTATATATTTATCTTTCTTGCTAAACACAGAAAAAACCATCACTAAGTCATTAGTTTTTTTATTATTATGAATAATTACATTATAAATCTTAGAATGATTTTTATTAATTTGTTTAAATATGCCAACTAAAAGATTAACTTTCATAGGATAATGTATTTTTTTGTTATATATTTGATTAAGTAATTTTTCTTTATAAGTTAATTTTTTTGTTATATTATCAACCTTTTTCTGTATAACACTTTTTTCTTTATTAACTTTATCTAATTGACTTTTAATATTATTTGCTTTTGCATAAAGTTTATGTTCATTTTTTCTAAGCTGTATCAAATGAACTTTCATAAAATATGCATATCCAAAAAGATAAGCAGGATATAACAAAGAAATTAAACAAGAAGCCACTAAAGCAAAAATAATTTTACCGCTTGGTCTTTCTTTAAAAGGAGGAGGTCTTTTAAAAATAGAAAAATTTATACCGTTTTCTGGATCTTCAATATAATCAAGTGCACTAATAATCATTAAATTATGTAATTGCTCATTTTTTACTTCTTTTGAATTTTTAGCAATTTTACAATTTAATTCATGTGGCTCTATGTCAACATAAGTTCTAATGTATCTATCAATATTTTTAAATATACCTATACTTGAGTTAATAAAAACTTTATCTACTACATCAATTTTGTATGCTCTTTTGGCATAAAAAATAATATCATTAATATAAACAAAAACTTCTTTATAAAGTTTGGTAATAAGTTGTTGATTTTCTTCAGAAATATTTATTGATTTTCCAGTTTTAATAAAATTTGTAAAATCATCATATTGAATATTTTCACCCGTAATCTCACAAAATTTTTCATGCATTTTTTCTATAGAAAAACTTATAGTTTTAGAATAAACATAATCTCCATATGCATAAATAGAAAGAATTGCATCTTTTTTTCTAAAATATAAAAAACAATCAACACTATCTTTTTCTATCATGTTTCTATTGTAAAGAGATTTAAAAATAAGTGGCTCAGGAACAATATAATCCAAATATTTATTTTTTTCTATAACATCTTTGAAGGTTGATTTTAATTTTTCTGTTTCTATTGCAAAAATATTGAATATTCTTTTATCGTTATTTTCTGTTCCAAAATATTCTTTGTATAAAATTGTATATTCTAAAGCTGGATCAAAATTTAATTCATCATAAACTTGTATCTCAATAGCACTTTGAATATCTTCGTCGGCAATATTATTACTCAATTCTATAAAATCAGTAATCAAATACCTTGAATCCAAAATAGATATATAAAAATTATCTCTTTTGAAACCAGATAACTTATTTAATTTGATTTCATTATTTTGAAATATATATGATTTCAATTCACTTGGATCTACTGTTATGATTGAATTATAATGCTCTACTGATCTATTTTCTTTTCTCATTAATACCATCCATTTTTGAGATATAAGCAAAATGTTATAATATTTTAACTTAAATATACTTTAACATAATAAAATACAATCAATTTTTTACTCTATATCCTATATTTGATAAATTTTTTATATCTTTGCTCCATCCTTGCTTCACCAAAACTTCCAATTTTAAAAATACTTTTTTTTGCAATAACTCTTCTATATTTTTTCTTGATTCAACACCTATTCTTTTTATTGCTGAACCATTTTTACCTATTATGATACCTTTTTGAGAATTTTTTTCTGTAATAATAGTAGCATATATTTTTTCAATATCTGGCAATTCTTCAACCTTATCAACTACAACATCGCTAAGATACGGTATTTCATCGCTTAAATTATTAAAAATAGCTTCTCTAATATATTCTTTATATATCTCTTTTAAATTTTGGGTTGTAAGAATGTCTGGATCATAAAGATATGGATGATTTGGAATATATTTTGAAATAATATCTAAAAGACGACTTTGTTTTATACCTTTTTTGATCGATATTGGCACTATTTCAAGATAAGAATCTTGAAAAGCTTGATATTCTGATAATTTTTTAAAAATTCTCTCTTTACTTACTAAATCTATTTTTGTTAATAAAATTATATGTTTTTTGTTTTGTTTGTTTAATTTTAAAAATTCTTCATAATATTTCAAATCATCTTTTACTGAAGCTAAAAATAAAATAAGATCACAATCTCCCATTGCCTTTAAAGCTTCTTCTAACATAAATTGATTTAAAAGTCTTTCTTTTTGGTGAATACCTGGAGTATCTATAAAAATAATTTGAGCATTATTATGCATTACTATAAAATTCATTCTTTTTCTAGTAGCATTAGCTTTATGTGATACAAGTGCCAATTTTTCACCAATCAACCAATTCAATAAAGAACTTTTACCACTATTTGGTCTGCCTACAACTGCAACAAAACCAGCTTTAGTTTCAATATTATTCACAGAATATACCTTGATATTTCTTCATCTTCAATAACTTCATCCAATTTTTCATGAACTAATTCTTTTGTAACAACAACATTTTTATTTTTATATTTATCTACATCAAAACTAATATCTTCCAAAACTCTTTCTATTACAGTATGAAGTCTCCTTGCACCAATATCTTCTGTTTTTTCATTTGTAACATGAGAGATTTTAGCCATTGCTTTTATAGCTTCTTCATCAAATTCAAGTTTTATTCCTTCAATACTCAGTAAAGCTTGATATTGTTTTAAAAGTGAATTTTTAGGCCTTGTTAATATTTGATAAAGTATATCTTCATCTAAAGAATTTAGCTCAACTCTTAAAGGAAATCTTCCTTGAAGCTCAGGAATCAAATCACTAGGTTTTGTTAAATGAAAAGCACCTGCAGCAATAAAAAGAATATGATCACTTTTTACTATACCGTATTTGGTATTAATACTGCTTCCTTCAACAATAGGCAATAAATCTCTTTGAACTCCTTCTTTACTGGGGTCTTGCCTTGATGAACTCTTTTGGCTAACAGCAATTTTATCTATTTCATCTAAAAACACAATACCGCCATTTTCAACTCTTTTTAAAGCTTCTTTTTTAACAATTTCCATATCTAAAAGATCTTCGTTTGCTTCACTTTTTAACATTTCTTTTGCTTCTTCTACACTAACTTCTTTTTTAATTTTTCCTTTACTATTACCAAGTATTTTCACAAAAGATTCTTGAACCTTAATAATTTCTGGAGGTAAAGAACTATCGACTCCCTCGCCTAATCCTTTATGTATTTCTATCTCTATTTTTAATTTATCCAATTCACCTTGTCTTAATTTTGTAAGCATTCTTTCATAACTTCTTTTATAATCAATCTTTTTTTCATCTGTAGCACCTTTTGGCAAAGGGGGTAAAATTTTTTCAAGAATTTTTTTCTCTATATAAGATTCAATAGCATCTTTATTTTTTTCTTTATGTTCATTTTTTACTAAATTAATAGAAGCATTTACCAAATCCCTTATCATTGATTCTACATCACGACCCACAAAACCAACTTCTGTATATTTGCTGGCTTCTACTTTTACAAAAGGGAGATTAAGCATTTTTGCAAGTCTTCTAGCTATTTCAGTTTTACCGACACCTGTAGAACCTATCATTAAAATATTTTTAGGCATTATATCTTCTTGCATTTCGGAAGAAAGTTGCATCCTTCTATATCTATTTCTAAGTGCCACGGCAATAGCTTTTTTAGCATCTTTTTGTCCTATGATATATTCATCCAATTTAGCAACTATTTCTTTTGGTGTTAAATTCATTTGTCTTTTTCCTTATCCTCTAAAGTATAAATATTTATATTATTATTTGTATATATACAAAGCTCACTCGCAATTTTTAAAGACTCTTTTGCTATTTCTTCATTACTCAAAGTTGAATGTTTTTTTAAAGCTCTCGCCGCAGATAAAGCAAAATTGCCTCCGCTTCCTATGGCTGCTATAGTTTTATCTTCAGGTTCAACAACATCACCATTTCCACTTAATATAAAAATATTTTTGTTATTTAAAACTATCATCATGGCTTCAAGTTTTCTAAGATATTTATCTTTTCTCCATCGTTTTGAAAATTCTATGGCTGATTTGAGTAAATCACCTTTTTTTTCTTCCAATATCCCCTCAAACATATCAAAAAGATTGAAAGCATCAGCAGTGCTTCCAGCAAATCCTGCCAAAACTTTTCCATAATGCAATTTTCGTATCTTAACGGCATTTCCTTTTAAAACAGTATTTCCGAAAGTAACTTGGCCATCTCCGCCTATTACAGCACTCTTTTCACCTTTTAAAGCAAGTATAGTTGTAGCTTCAAACATTATTATTCACCTTCAATTAAAAGTTTAAATTGTGCATGAATTCCATGTCCTAATTTTAAAGAAACATCATATTCTCCAGTTGCTTTGATCGCTTTATCAATTTCCACATGTTTTTTATCTATTTCATAATTTAATTGATTTTTTAATTCTTTTGCTATCTCTTCTTTGGTTACCGCACCAAAAAGAGAACCGTTTGCTCCAAGTTTTCTTTTTATAATTATTTGTTTGTTTTTAAGATTTTTTTCTATCTCTTTTAGATTTTTAATTTCGGCTTCCATTTCTGCTTTAAGCCTTGCTTGTTCAATTTCCCACTCTTTTACAACCTCAGCTGTCCCTACTTTAGCAAATCCTTTAGCAACTAAAAAATTTCTTCCGTATCCGTCTTTTACATCTTTAATCTCTCCTGCTTTTCCAAGATTTTTTACATCTTTTATAAGTAAAATTTTCATTTTAAAATCCTTGCTTTATTTTTGAATGATTCTATTATACCAAAATATATTTTATGAATAGTTGAGCTATCAATCAATATAATTTAACATATTTAAAATATTTTGTTTTATTTGATATGGTTTGGAAACAATATTATTAATATTTATTTTATCAAACACCCCATCTTTATAAACTATAACTTTATTTGTATCATCTATTTTTAAACTATCTATCGCTCTTACTATGAACTCAAATGCCATAAGTCTATCTGTAATCGTAGGATTTCCTCCTCTTTGGATATAGCCTAACACACTTTTTCTTGTCTCAAGACCAAGATTTTCACTCATCCAATCCACCATAAAGTCAGTCTTGTTTACTCCCTCTGATATTAAACAAAGAACATATCCTCTTCCGTTTTTAATCTCTTTGTTCAATTTTATTTTGGCCAGATTCAAATCCAAATTAACCTCTGGTATCATACATATTTCAGCACCACAAGCTATCGCAGAAGTAGCACAAAGATATCCACACTCTCTACCCATTATTTCTACTACAAATCCTCTCTTAAAAGTAGAAGCAGTATCTCTTATTTTATCAGTCGCATCTCTAATCACATTCAAAGAAGTATCAACACCTATGCAATAATCATTAAAAGCTATATCATTATCTATGGTTGCTGGTATACCTATAAAATTTATATTAAACTCTTTACTGAAGATATCCATTGCCCTAAAACTACCATCTCCGCCCAACACTATCAAAGAATTAATATCATTTTTTTTCAAATTTTCATAAGCTTTTTGTCTATATTTTTTTTCAAAAAATCTTTTAGATCTTGAAGAACCTATTATAGCCCCTCCTCTATGCAAAATACCACTGACATCTTTATGATAAGCTTGTTTTATCTCATCATCAATCATACCTTCAAGCCCATTATAAATAAAATATGGAATATTTCCTTTTAAATAAGCATAATCAACAAATCTTTTTATTGCAGGGTTCATTCCCGGGGCATCGCCCCCTGAACACATTATAGCAATAGCCATTTCTTTTTTTCCTCCTAAATAATATATCTGTTTCGATTATACACATATTTATCTAAAATTATATTTATCTTTAAGAAATTAATAAAACTTTATCAAACAATCTGTTAAAATTTGTTAAGCAAACCTTAATCTTTAAAAGGAGTTGAATATGCAAAAAGATACACAAATATTTAAACAAATGGATACAAGTTCCAATCCAGCACCATTGGGCTTAATGGCATTTGGAATGACTACAGTGCTTTTAAATTTTCATAATGCAGGTTTTTATGGACTGGGTTCCATGATATTGGCTATGGGATTTTTTTATGGAGGTTCTGCTCAAGTAATAGCTGGAATCATGGAATGGAAAAAAGGTAACACTTTTGGCACTCTTGCTTTTATTTCATATGGTTTTTTCTGGTTATCTTTAGTTGGATTAGTTGTAATGCCTAAAATGGGACTAATAACTGGTAGTGGTGGCAAAATGGCCATGGTTATATATTTGGCTATTTGGGGTATTTTTACACTTGGTTTATATATAGGCACTTTAAGATTAAATAGAGCTTTACAAGTAGTATTTTTAACTTTGGTTATACTTTTCTTTTTGCTAGCCTATGGAGAATATGCTGGAAGCAACTCGATCAAAATTATAGCTGGTTATGAAGGAATAATATGCGGTTTATCTGCAATGTATACTTCCATAGCACAAGTTCTTAATGAAATTTATGGAAAAACAGTGCTTCCACTAGGGGAAATACAATGATTTAAAGGTTTGATACAAGATTATAATATTAAATTAAAGGAGACTTTATGAGTAAAATATTTTACCCAAACAGAGATTTTAGCAAAAAAGCTAAAATAAAAAATATGTGCGAATATAATGAGATTTGTGCTGAAGCTGATGACAACTATGAAGCATACTGGGACAAAATAGCCAAAGAAAAGATTGACTGGTTTAAACCTTATAATAAAGTTTTAGACGAGGGCAATGCACCGTTTTACAAATGGTTTATAGGTGGAAAATTAAACATAACTCATCAATGCATCGGAAGACATCTTAAAAATAGAAAAAACAAAGCAGCCATTATTTGGGAAGGAGAAGACGGTTCAAGAAGAATTATTACCTATCTTTTATTGTATTACAGAGTAAATAGACTTGCAAATTTATTAAAAGAAAAATTCGGAATAAAAAAAGGCGATAGAGTAGTTATTTATATGCCAATGATTCCTGAAGCAACTTTTGCAATGTTGGCCTGTGCTAAAATAGGAGCAATTCATTCTGTTGTATTTGGAGGTTTTAGTGCTGAAGCTTTAAGAGATAGAATTATTGATGCGGGAGCAAAACTTGTTATCACAGCTGATGGAGCTTACAGAAGAGGAAATCCTTATCTTTTAAAACCTATTGTTGATAAAGCACTAGAAGAAAAATGCGAATGTGTTGAAAATGTTTTAATGGTTCAAAGAAATTTTGAAGAAGTTAATTTAGTTCAAGGAAGAGATCATATTTATAATGATATAATTAAAAATTATTCAGAATTTTGTAAAGCAGAAGAGATGGATAGCGAAGATCCTTTGTTTTTATTATATACTTCAGGTAGCACAGGTAAACCTAAAGGTGTTCAGCACTCAAGTGCTGGATATATACTTTGGGCACAATGGACAATGGAAAATGTTTTTGATGTCAAAGAAAATGATACTTTTTGGTGCACTGCTGATGTTGGCTGGATAACAGGACATACATATATAGTTTATGGTCCATTGGCAATGGGTGCTACAACTATAATGTATGAAGGTGTTCCTTTGTATCCAGATGCTGGAAGATGGTGGAAAATGATAGAAGAGTTAAGAGTAAATCAATTTTACACAGCTCCAACTGCCATTAGGCTTCTTCATAAAGTTGGAGCAAATGAACCAGTAAAATATGATTTGAGTAGTTTAAAAGTTTTAGGAACAGTTGGAGAACCTATAAACCCAGATGCTTGGATGTGGTATTATGAAACTATTGGCGGAGGAAAATGCTCTATAGTTGATACTTGGTGGCAAACTGAAACAGGAGGTCATATAATAAGTCCACTTCCAGGAGCTACACCTATCAAACCAGGAGCTGCCACTTTTCCACTTCCTGGAATAAAAGCTGAAATTATTGATAAAGATGGAAATCCAACTCCAAAAGGAGAAAAAGGACTCCTTTGCATCACAAAACCTTGGCCTAGCATGATAAGAACTATATGGGGAGATCCTGATAGATTTGTTAAGTCATATTTCGGAGATTGCAAAAAAAATGGTAAACCAGTTTATTTTTCAGGAGATGCTGCTATATATGATGAAGATGGATACATTTTTATCACAGGAAGAACTGATGATGTTATTAATGTTTCTGGACATAGACTCGGAACTGCTGAAATAGAAGGTGTTATAGGACACGAAGAACATGTGGCAGAAGTGGCAGTTGTTGGTAGACCAGACGATATAAAAGGAGAAGATGTATTTGCTTATATTGTTACCAAAAAAGATATTGATGAAGCAACACTTATCAAAAATATAAATATTTTAATTACAAAAGAAATAGGTCCAATTGCAAAAGCTGGTTCTATTTTAATAGTTCCGGGATTACCAAAGACTAGAAGTGGTAAAATAATGAGACGAATTTTAAGAACCATAGCAAAAGGAGAAAAAATAACTCAAGATATTTCTACAATAGAAGATTCTTCAATAGTCGGAACGATAGAAAAAATATTTAAAGAACAAAAATAAGGAGAAAACATGAACAATAATAAAGTGATAGAGATAAAAATAACCTATAATCCAGAAATTATTGAAAACGAAAAAGAATTAGACAACAAAATAAAAAATTTTCTAGATAATTTAAAATCTGAAAA
>JALUBK010000060.1 GCA_027044945.1 Campylobacterales bacterium | reverse complement strand
ATTTATGAAAGATTTGATAGACAGAGGATTTATTAAAGTTTCTACAAAAGAGATAAAACTTAGCAAAAATTATTATATTAGTAAAATAGAGATAAAAAAATGAAGCATGTATTTAAAAAAATTAGTGAATATTTAGAAAATTTACCTAAAAGTCAATTTATTATGTTGTATGTTGTGATTATTATTGCAGGAATATCAATTTTATACAATATTGTTCCTAACATGATTTCAAGTAATAATCAATTAAAAAATGAAGTAAATATTTTACAAAGAAATATACAAATAAGTTCTATCTCTATATTAAATAAAACTTTAAAAAATAATAGAAAAATATTACTTCAAAAAAAAGAAAATTTTTTAAAGCTTAAAGAACAAACAACTTTTATAATGTCTCAAATGTATTCTTTGAAATTTGCTTTTTTTAATGAAAGAGAATGGATCTCTTCTCTTCAAAAAATTCTTCAAAAATCTGTTAATTATGGTATAGAAATAAAATATGTAAAAAATAGTAATATAAATAAACACATACAAAAATTTTCTCTTATTGAAAATAAAAAAAATATAGAGATTGAAGCAATAGGAAAATTTGCAAATCTTGTGCAATATATTCACTATATTGAAAGTTTACCAATTCTTTTAAAATTTAATACTATAGATTTTGATAATCAAAAAGGAAAAGTGAGAGCATTGTTAAAATTTAATACATTTGGGGTTAAAATATGAAATATGTAATTTATATAATCATGCTATCTCTTTGCTTGCAAGCTATATCTTTGGCTCAAATAAAAACAAAAATAGAAAAACTTAAAAAAATAAAAGAAAATAATTTTACTGAAATAAAAGTTAGATATGATCCTTTTTGTAAAATTGAAAAAATAATAAAATTTAAAAAAAATAAAACAATTTTTCAAAAAACAGCCCAAAAACATTATCTGTTTCTTTTGGCTGTTTTAAATAAAAGAGCTTTTATAAATCACAAATGGTATAAAAATGGCGATATTGTAAATAGATATAAAATTATTCATATATACGATAGTCATGTTGTTTTGAAGAAAAGGAATAAAATCATGATTTTAAAAATAAAACATAGAAATAAAATATTGAATATACAGGAGAAACAAATATGAAAATATCAAAATGGATTATTTTTATAAGTCTAATAACAACTTTATCTCAAGCAGCTTGCAATAATAAACTTTTTTCTTTTAATATTGGAACAAATACTCAATCTGGTATAACTATTCAAAATGTTTTAAATAATATAGCTAATACTTGTAATTTAAGCATCGTTTATACAGATAAAGAAGCACAAAAAAGAGTTACTCAAAAAATTTCTAATATGAATATAAAAAATTATACATTAGAAGAGTTGTTTCGTTTGCTTTTAAATGATAATAATTTATTTTATACCTTTAATAATAATATTTTAAAAATATCATATCTGAAGACCAAATCTTTTTATATAGATTATGTTAGTTTTACAACAAGAAAAAGCACAACCAATAAAGTAATAAAAACAGGAAGTGGAAGTAGCGGAAGCGGAAGCGATTCTACGACTATGGATTTTACTTCCAGTTTTCAATTTTGGAATAAAATTGAAAACGAAATAAACTCTATACTCAAAAGAGAAAAAGATCCAAATGAATCTCTTTCTCCTTCTCTTATCAATCAAGATGCGGGTGTGATTACTATAACAGGCACTTTTAGACAGTTTAATGCGGTATCAAAATATTTGAATATTATTAGCAAAAGAATGCATGAACAAGTTTTGATAGAAGCAAAAATTTTAGAAGTCGATTATAATGCAAACAAAACAACCGGTGTTGATTGGAGCAAATTTCAACTTGGACTTAATGGAAACTCAGATGCAACAAAAAATAGAGTAAGTGGTTCAATAGTTCAAGATAGTTTTATAAAACCAAATTATTTAATAGGATATAATTTTTCTATGGCTGGTCTTATGAAATTTTTAAAAACACAAGGAAATGTAAAAATTGTTTCAGATCCAAAAATTATGACTTTAAATAATCAACCTGCTATTATTAATGTAGGAACCGAAGTGAATTATAGATATGATAGTGGTAGCACAACTACAACTTCAAGTGGTGGCACAACTACAACTCCAAATTATGAAACAGATTCAACTTTTGTGGGGGTTACATTGGATATTACTCCGCAAGTTACGGAAAATGGTTATATTATTTTAAAAATAAATCCTGTTGTTAGCAATATAGCTGATAGACATGTTGATGCAAACGGAGTTCCATATTTAGCACCTGATATAAAAATAAAACAACTTTCTTCTTTGGTAATGGTTAAAAATAATAGCAAAATTTTGATAGGAGGGCTTATAAGCAAACAAGATGGAGATACTAGCAATAATGTTCCTTTTCTTTCAAATATTCCTGTAATTGGCCATTTTTTTAAAAGTAATGCTAAAAACAATCAAGACAGTGAGCTTATTATTGTGATTTCTCCTCATATTATAAATAATAGTAATATTCCTACTTTAAAAAAATATGAGCAAGATAAAAATTTTAAGGATGAACTTCAATAATGAGAGATTTTGAGGGAGCGAAAGAACTTTTTAAAGATACTATTGATACCAAATATTATTTTGATAGTGTTAGTGCAGAGGTTGGTAAAAATAAAATTCTTGAAGCAATAAAAGAGAAAAATGCTCCCTTAATTTTTGTTATAGCAGATCCCGGAGAGGGCAAAAGTTATATTTTAAGACTTACAAACGAACAAATAAAAGATAAACAATTAACTATTTTTATAGATCACCCTTTTTTTGATAAAAGAGATATCTTGAAAATGTTATATGAAGCAAAAGGAAAATTTTTTGATCCTTCGATTAATTTTAATACTTTAAAAGAGGAAATAGTAAAAGAATACAAAAATATAAATCATACAATTTTTTTGGACGAAGCTCAGCTTTTAAATGACGAGCAAATGGAACTCATAAGAATACTTAGTGATACAAAAGTTTTTCAATTTGTTCTTGCAATGCACAAAGAAGAGGGGTTGGCAATATTGCAAAAAAAACATTTTAAATCTAGAACAAAAGTTATAGTTTATTTGCAATCATTAACAAATCATGAAATAGAAAGATATATAAAAGATACTTTGTTTTTGAATGGATATGGAGATATTGGGGCAATGTTTAAAAAAAAATATGTAAAAATTATTGGAAAATATACTAATGGCAATTTTAGAATGATTAAAAAATTTTTATATACTCTTTTTGGACTTTTGTCTTATGCCAAAAAAACAGGATTGGTCAAATATCAAAAAATCAATAAATGTTTACTTACAATGAGTGCTTTAGATATAGGATTGATTGATGATAAGTAGTAGATTTGAAGAATTGCAAAAAAGGTGTAAAAAATATTATAGAAAAAAAATTGTAAAACTTATTTTTTTTATAATTCTTTTCTTGATTTTAGTAAGCATTATTTTATATCTTAGTTTTATGAAAACAGATAAAATAAAAACTATTGAAAAAAATGTTACTATTGTTTCCGCTAAAAAGTCACCAACTCTCAATCTTAAACCTGTTATTAATCTTGAAGAACCAATTGTAAAAGTAAAAAAAGATTATAAAAAAATACCAAAAGATAAGATAATAAAAAAGAAAGCAAAACCAATTAAACAAAATGAAACCAAGAAAAAACTAATTTTAAAACTTATAGTTGAAAAAGCAAATGAAGAAACTATCCTTTTAAAAAATTATAATATAAATAAAGATTTTTCTTCTTCTATAAAATTGGCTGAATATTATTTAAATCATAAAAAATATAACAAGGCACTTAATTGGGCAAAAAATGCCAATAAATTTGATGCCACAAGAGCCCAGTCTTGGATTGTTTATGCTAAAGCAGAATTTTCATTAGGTAAAAAGGATGATGCTATCAAATCTTTACAAACATATTTACATACATTTTATTCTAAAAAAGCAGTTATGCTTTTAGAAAAATATAAAGCAGAGGAATAAAATGAAATTATTTTTGCTTTGCTGTTTATTGTTTTTTAATCTTTTTGCTCAAGACGGTAATTATAATAATATTTTAAAATTATATAAAAAAGCCAATTATAAAATGGTTTGCAGACATGGAAAAACAATATTAAATAATTTGGATGATAATTATCTTTCGTTGGTTGGAAATGCATGTGCGAAAGAAGATGATATACGAATTTTAGGAAAAATATTGCCAAAACTAAATAAAACAAAAAATGATAGGCTGAATGCATCATATTTTGCAACACTTATTTTAGAAAAAAAATTGATTTATCAGTTTATGAATGATAATATAAAATTGACAGGATTGACTTTGCCTAAAACAAATCATATACTTTCGAGGGTATTTGAAAAACTAGCTAAAAATCAATATATAAAAAATCATGGTAAATTTAAAAATATACAGATAAATGACGGAATATATAAATATATTTTATGGCTATCAAGCGACAAGCCTCCTAAAATGTATATTGATGAATATAAAAATGGAATGCTTATAAAAAAGCATTGGTTTAGATAGAGGTAGAATTATGATACAAAAAAAGATAAGACTTGGTGATTTACTTGTAGAAAAAAAATATATCACTAATGATGATTTAAAAAAAGCATTACAAATACAAAAAGAAGAGAATTACAAGTATAAACTCGGTGAAATTTTTGTTAATGAAGGCTTTATAAGTCCAAAAAAATTGGCAGAACTTTTATCGCATCAACTTAATATCGATTTTATTGATTTGTATGCTGAAGATATTGATTTTGATTTGCTTTCTAAATATCCTTTTAATTTTTTAAAAATTCATGGAGTTGTTCCTTTTAAAGAAGATAAATCAGAAATATATTTAGCTGTATCTGATCCTCTTGATTATGATGCTATTGAGCATATCGAAAGAGTAAATCCAACAAAACCAGTTAAGATATTTATAGCTTTAAAAAACGAAATAAATCATATATTGGATAGACTTGAGCTTATAGAAACTACAAAAACTCTTATAAATAGTGTTAAAAGAGATATAAAAAGTGGAACTTATAGAGCCGATAATGAGCAAAGTTCTATCATGAAGCTTATTGAGGTTATTTTTAAAGATGCAATTTTAAAAAATGCCAGTGATATTCATATAGAACCTAGTGCAAAAAATGTTACAGTTAGAAGCAGAGTAGATGGAATTTTAAAAGAAAGTTTTGTTTTTGATTTGGATATTTATAATGCTTTGGCTTCAAGAATAAAAATACTTGGCAATTTAGATATAAGTGAAAAAAGAAAATCTCAAGATGGTAGATTTTCTATGAATATAAATAATAGAGTTTATGATTTTAGACTTTCAGCTGCTCCAGTAATGTTTGGTGAATCAATCGTTATGAGGATACTTGATCAACAAAAAATATTGTTAAAAGTTGATGAATTGGGGCTTGAAGGTGAAAATCTGAGTCTTTTTGAAGAGTTATTAAAAACTCCTTATGGTATTATATTTGTTACAGGGCCTACAGGAAGTGGTAAAACTACTACTTTATATGCGGCATTAAATGAGATAAAAAGTGTTGAAAACAAAATGATAACCATAGAAGATCCTATAGAGTATCAACTTCCTTTGGCTCAACAAATTCAAATAAATGAAAAAATTCATTACGGATTTGCGGAAGCATTAAGATCTATTTTGAGGCAAGATCCAGATATCATTATGGTTGGAGAGGTTAGAGATGAAGAGACTTTAAATATTGCAGTTCAAGCTTCTCTTACTGGGCATTTAGTTTTTACAACACTTCATACTAATGATGCTCCAAGTGCGATAACAAGAATGATTCAAATGAATCTCGAGCCATATTTAATATCTGATTCATTGGTAGGTGTTGTTGCTCAAAGGCTTGTTCGAAAAATTTGTCCATATTGTAAAAAGGAGTATAGACTACAAAAATCAACATTTCAAAAAATTGAAAAATATTTACCAAAAGAATATAAATTTTATAAAGGTGAAGGATGCGATAGATGTTCTTTTACAGGATACAATGGAAGAATAATGATAAATGAAATATTGAAAGTTGATGAATCTATCTCTCATATGATTTCAATTGGCATGAATAAATATGAAATAGCTAAAAAAGCTGAAGAAATTGGTAGTTATCATCCAATGATTGCAGATGGTATTTTAAAAGCTATAAATGGCATAACAACTATTGACGAAGTTCTTAGAGTTACAAAATGGTAAAGGTGTGATTTGTGGCATATTTTAAAGTTTTATATTTAAGAAAAGGAGAAAAACAGGAACAAATTGTCCAAGTTGATAATAAAATAGTAGCTATACAAGATTTCAAGAATAATCCAAAAGGAATTTTTTTAGGTATAGAAGAGATAAATGAGCCATTCGAATTAAAAGTTAAAAGAATTAAAGAATTAATTAGTAAAAAAATATTCAAAAAGAAAATTCCTCCTCTTTCATACATTGCCTCATTAAGGCAAATGTCAGTTATGCTAGATGCTGGTATTCCCATAAACAAAACACTAGAAACTGTTATTAGAACTTGCGATAACAAAAGAGTAAAAGAGATTTTTAAAGAAATTTATCAAGATATAGAATCAGGAGCAAATTTATCTGACTCTTTAAAAAAATTTGAAAATGAAGTGGGAAAACTTTCTATTGTAATGGTTGAACTTGGTGAAAAAATAGGCTTAATGTCAGAATCTATTGATAAATTGGCTGATTTTTTGCAAGAAATTCATGATAATAGAGTAAAATTAAAAAAAGCAACTAGATATCCATTGCTTGTTATTATAGCCATGGCTATATCTTTTAGTTTGGTTATTGTTTTAGTTATACCCCAATTTATGGATATTTTTAATCAATATAAAACTCAACTCCCTTTTCCTACAAGAGTTCTTATATGGATAGAAAAAGCTATAAAAAATTATAGTGCATATATTTTAGGTGGAGCTGGAATAATATTTTTCGTTTTAAATAAAATATATAAAAAAAATAATAACTTTCATAGATTTATTGATAAAATAATGCTAAAAATATATATTGTTGGAAGTGTTATTTATCTTTCCATGGTTGGAAGATTTGTTTATATTTTTGATAAACTTATATCTTCTGGTTTGCCTATAGTTGATGCTTTAAGAACGGCTATAAGTGTAGTTGATAATAAATTTTTAAAAGAAAAACTTGAAATTGTTTCTCAAAGTATTGAAGAAGGTAGAAGTTTGACGGATGGCTTTAGAGATACAAAACAATTTGACAATATTGTTACACAAATGGTTGAAGCTGGAGAAACAAGTGGATCACTTGGAAAAATGCTTGATAAAATTTCTATTTATTACAGAAATAAATTTCAAAATTTAGTAGATAATGTATCAACCATGATAGAACCTATTTTAATTGCAGGAATTGCAGGATTTGTTTTATTGTTGGGCTTGGGTATCTTTTTACCTATGTGGTCGTTAGCTGGAGCCGTAGGAGGAGGATGATATAATGGATTTACAAACAGGCACTATAGTTATAGTTGTATTTAGCACTATTGTTTTAGGTATTGGTTTTTGGATTATTCATAAGATAACTAATATTTAGTTACAGGTTATGGATATGTTGTTGTAATTTGTTGGAGTTGTGCCATTTATATCTATAAGCAATATGTCTCCTGAGTGAAGAATCTTGTTACTGTAATCTTCTTTACAGGTTTTATTTGGATTTATGTATGAAGCATATATCCAATAGTCATTTTTATCAGGTCTTCCAGGGATATCACTATTTTTTGCACTTTTGTCATATTTTACACCATTTTGTGGATTTGATGCTGGTCCTGTAAAGATAGAAATATTATAGTCACTACTACTTTTGTTAGCTTGAAGTTTAAATTTATCTGAATCAGTAGAAGATTTCAAAAGAGCTCCAAAAGTATGTCCATTTGCGGATAAATCATCAGGATATCCGACACTATTTAGCGGATGAGTAGCACTGTTTTGATTGTTTCCCCATACAAAATTACCCTCATTAATACTCCACTCTCCATGAGCTCCATCTATGGCAGTAGAAACTGCCGACATCGTTGCAATCTCGGCAGTTTTTTTGGCATTATCTTTAATGCCCATAAACTTAGGAATGGCTACAGAAGCCAATATACCTATGATAACGATGACAAAGATAAGCTCTATCATCGTAAAGGCACTATGATTTGGATAAAATTGTTTTTTCATTTTACTAATTTAATCCGTCTATTCTCCAAGCTCTTTTAGTGTTATCGAATGCAGGATCATAAAACTCTACTTTATTATAAGCTGTAGGGGTTGTTCCGTTTACATCAATCAATGTTATACTACCTGCTTCAACCTGTGTATTAGCAATGCCAGGACCAGTTACATTTATATCGACACCACTTGGATTAAACACCCAAAAGTCATTTTTATCAGGTTTGCCAGGTATATCTTCTCCTGGGTGATCAGTAGGATATCTAACACCTATCAAAGGATTACTAGCTTTGCCTGTAATAATGACAGGACAATAATAAAGACCCGCATGTTTTTCGCCATTATGAGCAGAATATCCCCAAATATAACCATCTTCATACATAGGTATAAAAGCTTGAATTTTTAAGTCTCTTACTTTTTTTGCTATTTTCTTTAAAACACTTTTGTTTTCATTAGCTTTTTTAAATGCCGCACCATAAGCAGCCATGTCGGTTTTGTCACTTCCGTTAATATCGGCTTCTGATAAATCATACCAATTTACATTTTCATTTCCATAATCCTCACTTCTGCCTTCTTGTTCAGCAACTACTGCTGAAGCTAGACCATCCATTGCTGATATTTCACTATTTACTTTTGCTCTGTCTTTTACTCCATTAAACTTTGGCAAGGCAGTTGCAGCCAAAATGCCTATAATAACTATGACAAATATAAGCTCTATCATAGTAAAACCACTTCTTTTCATCTTTGCTCCTTAAATTTTTATCTATTATAACCTTATATCGGTAAAAACAAAATTAAATTAAGTATTAATTTTTGTATTAAATAGCTTATTTACTACAAAAAGGATATGATAAAATAAAATTTAAAGGTTGTTGGTATGGATAAGCTAATCTCTGTGTCTTTTGGTGTTCATGTGTTTTTTGTTTTAATCGCTTTGATTGTTACCGTTTTGCGTTTTTTTGTTGTGCAAGATAATAATAATTATATAAAAATGACAAAAAGATATGAATTTTTATTGCCTTGTTATCATTTGAGTATAACTATTATTATTTTTACAGGTTTAATTTTGTCGGCCGTTTCAAAATTTCATATAAATTATACTGTTTATCTTATGATAATTATATCTTTGATTACTTTAGCAGGAGAATTTAAAGTTCATAAGTTGTTTAAAAAAACAAGTATAAAAGATCTTAATTCTCAAGATATTTTTAGAAAACTTGCAATAAAAAAATATTTACTTGATATTATCATGATTTTAGCAACTGCTTTGATAGCCTTGATTTTATAAGTTTATTTTGATATAATTTCATTTCCCTCCCCTAATATAGTAGCAGGCTCTTTTTTTGGGGTCTGTTGCCTTTTCTTCTAAGGGTTTAGGAAATAATAATTAAAATTAAGGAAAGTTATAATGAAAAAAGGAATTCATCCTGAGTATGTAGAGTGTAATGTTACTTGTGCATGTGGAAATAAATTTACAACTATGTCAAATAAGCCTGAAATAAGAATTGATATTTGCAACGAATGTCATCCATTTTTTACTGGAAGTGAGAAAATAGTTGATGCTGCAGGTAGAGTTGAGAAATTTAAGAAAAAATATAATTTAAAATAAAACTTCCTTATATTGTGGGCTTTTAAAAAGTCCGCAATCTACATTTATGCTATATTTTATACCAACACCAATAGGAAATATTGAAGATTTATCTATTAGATCATTAGAAATATTAAAACAAACAGATTTAATTTTTTGTGAAGACACAAGAACGACTAAAAAACTTTTAAATTTAATAAAAGAAAAATTTTCTATAAAATTAAATATAAAAGAATTTATATCTATGCATTCTCATAATGAAAAAAAAATAATAGAAAAATTATCGATTGATTTATTTTCCAAAACAGTTGTTTATATGAGTGATGCAGGTATGCCTTGCATCAGCGATCCGGGTTCTTTTTTGGTTGATTTTGCCCAAAAAAACAGTATTAAATATGAAGTTTTACCCGGAGCAAATGCAGCTGTAACGGCTTATGCTTCTAGTGGATTTTCTGAAAAAGAATTTTTATTTTTTGGTTTTTTGCCTCATCAAGGTAATGAAAGAAAAAAAGAGTTGACAAAAGTTTTAAATAGTTCATATAATGTGATTATTTATGAATCTCCTTATAGAATACAAAAATTGATAAATGAAATATCTTTATTGGAGCCAGAGAGAGAACTTTTTGTTATAAAAGAGATTTCTAAATTACATCAAAAACAATATAAAGATAATGCTAAAAATTTGAATAAATTGTTTGAAACGATAAATTTAAAAGGCGAATGGGTTGTTGTATTGAGAGGTAAAACAATCTCAAACAAAACAATATCAGTTAATGATATTTTGCAAATGGATTTACCACCTAAGATTAAAGCAAAAATATTAAGCAAAGTAAGCGAAAAAAGTATCAAACAATGGTATCAAGAACTTATTTCTTAAGAAAAATTTTGATATAATTATCAAATGATAGTATATGGTAAGCAGATTTCTTTATATATTTTACAAAAATATCCTGAAATAATAGAAGAGGTTTATCTTCAAAAAGAGATAGATAAAAAACTTTTTTATAAATTTTCAAATATTGCTAAAATTGTTAGAGTTGATTCTAAAAAGGCTCAAGCTATGGCAAAAGGTGGCAATCATCAAGGGTTTTTATTAAAAATTAAAGATTTAAAATTTTCTTTTCTTAAAGATGTAAAACAAGGTAACTTTTTATTGGTTTTATATAATATAACCGATGTTGGAAATATCGGTGCTATTATTAGATCTGCTTATATTTTTGGTGTAGATGGTATTATTGTGACAGCACAGAAAAATTTTAACTTAGAACCGATTATAAGAAGTAGTTCTGGTGCTCTTTTGGAGATGCCAATTGTTTTATATCCAAATAGTTTGGATTTGATAAATGAACTTAAAATGTCAAATTTTACTATTTATGGAGCTGATTTTGGCGGTCAAAATATAAATAATATAAAATTTCCTGAGAAGAAAGTTGTTTTTTTAGGAAATGAAGGAAGTGGAATACCAAATAAAATTCTATCTAAAATGGATAAAAAAATAAGTATAAAAATGGCAAGAGATTTTAACTCTTTAAATGTTAGTGCAGCGGCAGCTATTATTTGTGATAGGATTGCAAATGGAAAATAATGAAAGAGATTTTTTTGATATTTATAATATCAAAGATATTTCAAAAAAAACAATGATTAGTGAACTTGATCTTCAAATTTTAAAAAATAAAGAATTTGGCAAAATAAACAAATCAAAAGGTTTGGGATTTATTAAAATTATTGAAAGAGAATATTTGGTTGATTTGTCTGAACTTAAAAAAGAATTAATAACATATTTAAAAGAACACAATAAAATACAAAATACAGAATTTTTTATTTCTCCTCCTCCTAAGAAAAAAAATAATAAAATAGTAGCTGTTTTTCTTCTTTTGTTAATAATAATAGCAGGAATTTCTTATGTGGTGCATTTTAGAAAAGAGCATAAAATAATTATCAATACAAATGGATACAAAGCAACTCCGGCTATAAAAGAGGCAAAAAGATTGGTCAATATTGAGTTTAATGAATCTAATGAAACCAATGAAACTAATGAAACCAATATTAATGCATTGGATACAAATGATTCCAATGAAAGCAACAATACAGATAAATTTTTATCAATAGAACAAAATAAAACAGTAATAAATCAAGATAAAACAATGGATAATAATATATCTAATTTTTCTATCTTAAAAACAAAAAATAATCTTATTATAGATCCAAAAACTCGTATTTGGGTAGGAGAAATAGATTTAAACACTCATGAGAAAAAATCTTATACAAAAGATAGTAATATTTCAATACCAATAAAAAATAGCACTCTTATTGTAACTGGACATGGTTATTTCAAACTTTTTTATAAAGGCAAAAAATTTAATTTTTCAACTAAAAGTCCGATGAGATTTTTTATAAAAGACGATAATATATCACAAATTACAAAAGATGAATTTATTAAGTTAAATAAGGGTAAATATTGATAAAAAAAAATATTATTTTTCTCGTTTTATTTGTTTCTTTAACATTTGCTAGTATGGTAGATAAAAAAATAGAAAATTATATTGGCAAAAACAAATATATGACACAAAAAAAAATTTTACAAATTATTTTAGGAAATAAAAATAAATATATATTGGATAATAACAGAACAGATGATATTGCTATTTTGAAAACACTTGAAAAAAATGGTTTTATGAATTTGGCTTTATCTTCTCCGAAAAAAGTTATAGTAACCTTTCAAGTAAACAGTAGCCCTTTGCTTTTTTTAAAAATTATTAATGACAGTTTAAATGCAATGGGATTTAATTTTTATATAACAAAAAAAGCCATCTATGATAATAAAATTTTTTTATGGACTATATCTTTAGATAGTGAATATTTGATTGATCCTGTTTCGTTATCTGAAGAATTAAAACAATATGGATGCAAAATAACAAATGTGACAAGGCTTGATAAATTACATTGGGAATATTTAATATCTTTGAATAATGCAAGAATACAGTCTCTTCATGTTGTATCCGAATCAACATATAAGCTTAAAAAGCCTATAAAACCGTATTGGATAAATATTGATCCAGAAGTAAAATCTATTTTTATAAGTAGCTATTCACTTAACAAATGGCATCCTTATATCGCTTTTTTTAACAAACGGTTAAAAATATTAAAAATATATCAAAGCAACCAAGTAGAAAAAAAAGTTAATATGGAAATCCCACAAAATACAAAATATATTTTGATAGATGATAAATATACTCTTAATAACATAAGAATTGGTCTTAAAATATATACTCAATAAGGAAAAAAATGTTTGATGAAATACAATTTAATACGATTAGCAGACTTCCAAATTATGTTTTTGCAGAAGTAAATGATATCAAAATGAAAGCAAGACATGCAGGAGATGATATAATAGATTTTTCTATGGGAAACCCAGATGGCCCTACTCCTGCTCATATAGTAGATAAACTTGTTGAAGCTGCTAGAAAACCTAAAAATAATAGATATTCTGTAAGTAAAGGCATTTATAAATTAAGATTGGCTATTACTGATTGGTATGAAAGAAGATATGGGGTTAAGCTTGATCCTGAAAAAGAAGCGGTTGCCACAATGGGAAGCAAAGAGGGATATGTTCATCTTGTTCAAGCGATAACAAATCCTGGAGATATTGCCATAGTTCCTGAGCCTGCATATCCTATACATACTCATGCTTTTATTATAGCTGGTGGAAATGTTGTAAAAATGAATTTTAAATATAATGAAAAATTTGAACTTGATTATGATAATTTTTTTAGTAATTTAAAAGATGCAATAGAAGAATCTATGCCAAAACCAAAATTTCTTGTAGTTAATTTTCCTCATAATCCTACAACAGTAACGGTAAAGAAAGATTTTTATGAAAAACTTGTGGCACTTGCAAAAAAAGAGAGATTTTATATTTTAAGTGACATTGCTTATGCAGATTTGACATACGATGGATATAAAACTCCATCTATTTTTGAAGTTGAAGGTGCAAAAGATGTTGCGGTAGAAAGTTTTACTCTTAGTAAAAGTTACAACATGGCAGGCTGGAGAGTTGGTTTTACTGTTGGTAATCCAAAATTGATAGGAGCTTTACAAAAAATAAAAAGTTGGTTTGATTATGGAATGTTTACTCCCGTACAGATAGCAGCCACAGTTGCATTAAATGGTCCTCAAGAATGTGTAAAAGAGATAACTGACATTTATGAAGGACGAAGAAATGTTCTTTTGGAAAGTTTTGATAATGCAGGATGGCATATAAATAAACCAAGTGCTACGATGTTTATATGGGCTAGAATACCTGAAAAATTGAGATATTTAGGCAGTATGAAATTTTCAAAAGAACTTTTGCAAGAAGCCAAAGTGGCAGTAAGTCCTGGTATTGGTTTTGGCGAACATGGAGATGAATA
The DNA here is from genome assembly GCA_027044945.1 of Campylobacterales bacterium. Taxonomy (GTDB): domain Bacteria; phylum Campylobacterota; class Campylobacteria; order Campylobacterales; family JALSKU01; genus JALSKU01. The sequence continues at coordinate 1,324 of JALUBK010000060.1, read as the reverse complement.
TGTGCGAATTGCACTTATAGAAAATCATAATCGTATCAGACAAGCTGCAAGAAATATAAAATATTATTTAAAGGTGAAAAATGCTTAAAGTTGGGATTATAGGTCTTGGCACTGTAGGAAGTAGTGTTGTTAAAATTTTAAAAAAGAATGAAGATATTATCAGTGCTCGAGCTGGTGTAAAAATAGTGCCCGCCATTGGAGTTGCCAGAGATATTAAAAAACATAAAGATTTAGATATTATTTTAAGCGATAATGTTGATGATATTTTAGAAGATGATAGTATTGATATGGTTGTTGAGCTTATCGGAGGAGTTGATAGAGCTTATGAAATAGTTAAAAAAGCTCTAAAAAAAGGAAAAGCGGTTGTTACTGCAAATAAAGCTCTTTTAGCATATCATAGATATGAATTGCAAGAATTATTAAATGGAAAAGGTTTTGGTTTTGAAGCAAGTGTGGCAGGAGGAATACCTATTATAAAATCTTTGAGAGAGGGATTGAGTGCAAATCATATACTATCTATCAAAGGAATACTCAATGGAACTTGTAATTATATGCTTACTAAAATGATAAACGATGGTGTGAGCTTTAATGAAGTTTTAAGCGAAGCACAAAAACTTGGATATGCCGAAGCTGATCCTACTTTTGATATTGGTGGATTTGATGCAAGCCATAAACTTTTGATTTTGGCTTCTATAGCTTATGGTATAAATGCAAAACCAGAAGATATTCTTATTGAGGGAATAGAAAATATTAATGGTGACGATATATTTTTCGCAAAAGAGTTTGGATACAGTATAAAACTTTTAGCTATTGCAAAGAAAAATAGCACAAATATAGAGTTGAGAGTTCATCCTGTTCTAATCAAAAAAGAACAAATGATAGCAAAAGTTGATGGAGTTATGAATGGTATTAGTGTTGTAGGAGATGCGGTAGGAGAAACATTATATTATGGTCCAGGTGCCGGTGGAGATGCGACTGCTAGTGCTGTTGTTTCTGATATGATTTCTATTGCAAGAGGAGATACTTCTCCTATGTTGGGATTTAAAAAATTAGCTGGTTTTGATGAATTAACTCTTTTAAATGCAGACGACATAGAAACACAATATTATATAAGAATGAGTGTAATTGATGAGGTTGGTGTTCTTAGCAAAATATCATCTTTGTTTGCAAAATATGATATTTCAATAGATAGTTTTTTACAAAAATCTTCTAAAAATAAAGAAAGAACTACACTTTTATTTTCAACTCATAAATGTCAGGAAAAAAGGATTAAAGAAGCTTTAGCAGAGATAGAGAAATTGAATTTTGTTAAAGAAAAACCAGC
>JALUBK010000059.1 GCA_027044945.1 Campylobacterales bacterium | reverse complement strand
GGAGAAAAAATGTTGGAAATTGTTGAAAATATTAAGAAAGAGATAAAAAAAGTTATTATTGGTCAGGATGAAATGGTTGAGGCCTTGATTGTAGGACTTTTGTGTGATGGACATATACTTCTTGAAGGTGTTCCGGGATTAGCTAAAACTACAACAGTAAATGCATTTGCTAAATCTTTAGGGCTTAATTTTAAAAGAATTCAATTTACTCCAGATTTGCTTCCTAGTGATATTATAGGAACTGAGATATATGACCCTAAAAATAATGAATTTAAGATAAAAAAAGGTCCTGTATTTACCAATATTCTTTTGGCTGATGAAATAAACAGGGCTCCGGCAAAAGTTCAATCAGCTCTTTTGGAAGTTATGCAGGAAAAACAAGTAACTATAGCCGATAAAACTTTTAAGATAGATAGACCTTTTTTAACTTTGGCAACTCAAAATCCAGTTGAGCAAGAGGGAGCTTACAATCTGCCTGAGGCTCAACTTGATAGATTCATGCTAAAAGTTGTGGTGGGATATAACACCAAAGAAGAGGAGATTGAAATCGCCAGAAGAGTGGCTAATGGCAATTTTGAAGAGATCAAGCAAATAGCTAGTAAAGAAGATATCGATAAAATTAAAAAAGAAATTTTACAAATTCATATAGATCATGAAGTAGAAGAATATATAGCAAATCTTACTTTTGCTACAAGAGAACCTGAAAAATACGATTTATCAGAAATAAAAGAGTATATAAATTTTGGAGTTAGTCCAAGGGCTTCTATATATCTTTATAAAAGTTCAAAAGCTTATGCATATTTAAGAGGACGGGATTTTGTAACACCTGTTGATGTGAGTCATATGGCAAAAGAAGTGATGAGACATAGAATTATATTATCTTATGAAGCGGAAGCTGAAGGTATAAACAGTGATTATATTATAGATAAAGTAATCCAAAAAGTTCTGATGCCATAGGAAAATAAAGTGAATGATTTGGAATATAAATTAAAAAAAATAGCTATAAAAAGTAAAAGAAAAATTTTTAGCGAAATTTCTGGCAATAACTTGTCTCATTTTGAAGGAGAAGGATTTGATTTTGTTGAGCTTAGAGAATATCATTTTGGAGATGATGTTAGAAAAATAGATTGGAAAGTTACAGCAAGAAAACAAAAGCCTTATATTAAAATTTTCAAAGAAGAAAAAGAGTTGAACATCGTTATAATTTCTCTTTTAAATGGAAGTATGTATTTTGGATCAAAACAATTTAAACAAGATATTGCAGCTGAAGTTTATGCACTTTTGGCATTTTCTGCTGTAAAAAATGGAGATAATTTTAGTTCTATTATTTTTTCCGACAAAGAAGAAAATTTTATAAAACCTACAAAAAAGATATATGGAGTTTATGAAGGGTTAAAAAATATTTTAAATTTTAATCCTTTGGGAAAAATAATTGATTATAAGTCTTTGGTTTCATATATTTTAAAAAGAATAAAAAGAAAATCAATTATATTTTTAATAGGTGATTTTATCGGTGATGTAGAAATATCTCGTCTTTGCAAAAAACATGAAGTAATTTCATGGGTCATAAGAGATAAGTTAGAAGAAAAACCTCCTGCTTTTGGATTTTTAAATCTTTATGATCCAGAAAGAGCAAAAATGAGTCAAATGGATCTAAATAAAAGCAATATGGAAAAATATAAAAAACTTATTATAAGAAATGATGATAAATTGTATAAGCATTTTATAAAAAATAGGGTCAGATTTATAAAAATATATACTCATAATGATCCGTTTATTCAAATTTCAAAACTGTTTGCAAGGGTGTAAAATGCAAAGTTTAAAAGGATTGAAAGACATAAAAAATATAGTGCAAATTCCTGATTTTAGTTTTTATATTTTTTTATCTTTGATTATTGTCGGAGTTATTGTTGTAATAATCTTATCAATATATATTTTTAAATTTATCAAAAAAAGAGGTCAATCAAAAAGAAAATTTTATATACAAAAATTAAAAAATATTGATTTAAATGATTCAAAAAAGGCAGCATACATGATAACAAAATATGCAAGAGCTTTGGCAAATACAAAAGAGAGCGAAAAAATATTGGAGGAACTTTTAAAAGAATTGGATAAATATAAATATGTTAAAAATTCTCCTAAAATGGATGAACAGAGTAAAAAATATTTAAAATTATTTTTAGAGGTGTGTTGTGAATAATATAACTTTTGAGCATCCTTATGTAATTTTATTTATTATTTTATTTATTATTTGTGCTTATTTTTGTAAAGCTAAATTTGAAGCGATCGTTTTTCCACATGTTTTTCTTTTGGAGAAAACTTCTAAAAATAGCTTTTTGCTTTTGCCAATATTAAAATGGTTGAGTATAATTTCTTTAATCATTGCACTTATGTCTCCGATAATTGAAAATAGAGTAATAATTCAAAAAAATAAAGGAGATGCAATAGCTCTTTTGCTTGATATGAGCCGGTCTATGCATATTCCCGGATATGTAAATAAATTTGCAATGGTTAAAGAAATAGTAAGAAATTTTATTAAAAAAAGAAAACATGATCAAATAGGTATCGTGCCTTTTGCCAATTTTGCTTATGTAGCATCACCTTTGACTTATGATAAAAATATGCTTTTAAAAGTTTTGGATAATTTAAAAGTAGGAATGGCAGGAAATACAAGAACTGCAATTTATGATGCTTTATTTTTTGGAGGAAAGCTTTTAAAAACAAGTCATGCAAAAAGTAAAATTATTATTCTTTTGACAGATGGAGAAAATAATGTCCAAACAATTCCTCTTAGTGTGAGTTTAAGATTTCTTAAAAAATATGGAATTAAAGTTTATACAGTTGGCATAGTTGGAGATGGGGGATTTGATAAAGATGAACTTACAAGAATAGCTCAAGAAAGTGGTGGTAAGTTCTTTGAGGCCAGTTCAAAAAAACAATTAGCTGAAATTTATGAAGATATAAATAAATTGGAAAAAAGTGAAATAAAAAGTTCTAAATATATCCAAAAAACTTATTTGTATAAATATCCATTATTATTGTCTTTTATATTTCTTTTACTATATTTATATCTTGTCAATAAAAGAGGTGTGGTATGATTTTTTTACATCCTGATTTTTTTTATTTAATATTTTTATTATTAATTGTTTTTATATTTTTATTTTTTTCTAGTAAATCTAAAATAGATAAGTTTTATTCTAAAGAGGTTTTAAAAAAAATAAAAATAAAAGATGGAAGTATTGGGCAAAAAGGTAGAAATATATTATTGTTTTTGGCTCTTGTTTGCATGATTGTGGCACTTGCAAGACCTGTTTTGCCCAAAGGGACTATCCAAATAAAAAATAGTAGTATTGATTTATTGGTAGGAATTGATGTTTCAAGATCAATGCTTGCAAAAGATATATATCCAAACAGATTAGAATTTGCTAAAAAAAGAGTCATAAATCTTATGAATAATTTTAAAAGAGCTAGATTTGGTGCAATTGCTTTTAGCAATGTTGGATTTTTGGTTTCTCCTTTGAGCGAAGATACTTCCAGCGTTGAATATCTTGTAAGAAATTTAAATATTAATTCTATAAATCAACATGGAACTAGTTTTATGGTTCCTCTTGAATTAGCCAAAAGATTTTTAAAAAATGAAAAAGAGAAAATTTTGGTTTTATTTACTGATGGCGGAGATAGTTCAAATTTTT
>JALUBK010000058.1 GCA_027044945.1 Campylobacterales bacterium | reverse complement strand
TACAAAAATCTTCTAAAAATAAAGAAAGAACTACACTTTTATTTTCAACTCATAAATGTCAGGAAAAAAGGATTAAAGAAGCTTTAGCAGAGATAGAGAAATTGAATTTTGTTAAAGAAAAACCAGCAATGATTAGAATAGAGGATTAAAATTATTATATGAGTAGAGCTATAGGAAATATTGCTGAAGATTTGGCTTGTAAATTTTTGATAAAAAATAATTATAAAATAGTAGATAGAAATTTTTATTCAAAATTTGGTGAGATAGACATAATAGCCTTGAAAAATAGAGTTTTGCATTTTATAGAAGTAAAGTCTGGAAAAAATTTTGATCCTGTTTATGCTATAACTCCAAAAAAAATAGATAAGATATTGAAGACTGTCAATTACTATATTTTGAAAAAAAAGATAAATTCAGAAATCGTAATAGATGCGATTATTATAAAAGGGAACGATATAGATTTTTTGGAAAATATTACTTTGTTTTAGAATGTTGATATATAAATGAAAATACTTCTGCGATTGCCTTATAAAGATTTGGTGGAATTTCTTTATCTAGTTCTATTTTGCTTAGCATTTCTACCAAATCCCTATCTTCTTGTATAGGTATATTATTTTTTTTGGCAAGTTTTATGATATTGTTTGCAATTTGACCTTCACCTTTTGCTGTGACTTTTGGAGCATTTTGAACTTTATTATTATATTGAAGTGCTACAGCTTTTTTCTCTTTCATGCTTTTATATCCATATTTAGGGTATTGTTAAAACTATCTTTACAAGTATATAAGCTTTGTTGTTTTTCGGAAAAAAATATAGAATTTTTAAAGCCCAATTTTTTTAAAGCTTGTTGAAGAAGAGAGAAATCTTCTTTTAATCTATTTTTAAACTCTTTATCTTTAATATCCATTTTAATAGAGAGAAACTTTTGATGAAAAAGCATAAGTATATCTACTTTACCGTATTCGTTTAAATCAAGCTCTATTTTGCAACTAAAGCCATTTTCAGTTTTCAATTTCACTATACTAAAGTGTCCATCTTTTAGATTATCCCATGCAAATGGAATATATGAGATGAAATTTTCTCCTATAAGTGCATTTGCTTGGATTGCATTGATTTGAGATAGTGTGTTTTCTATATTGTTTTGAATGTTATGATGTTTTAAAGAGGGATCATTTTTAAGAGATAACAATATGGCCTTGACATCTGATTTTGCTATTTGTGCAAATGAACCTTTTTCGCTAATAGAGTTTAAAAGTTTTGATTCGTAAAGAATACCACTATTTTTTATATTTTGTTTTAAATCTACATGTTTTATATCTTGAGAAAATTTTGATAGTTCTTTTTTTATCGGAATGTATTTTTTAGTTTTTGGTAAATTTAAAATGATTTTATCTAAATTTTTTGTGATATTTCCTATATTTTTTATGATTTTATTTTGGCTTAAGAGTTTAATTTTATCTGTTTTAAAATGTATCAAAGTATCTTTTATAAAAGAGTCAAATTCTTTATATTTTGGGGTTATATTTGAGTTTTGCAAAAGAGTTTTTATATCTTTTTCCATTGATTTTAGAATATTTTTCGTTTCTTGTTTACTTAAAAAATTAATATTTATTTTTTCAAAAGTGTTTTTGATATTTTTGAACTCGATTTGGATATTTGATCGAGGAGTATCATTTTTTAAAATATTTTCTATATTTTTTACTAATTCTTGTATATAAGGAGTATCTTTTTCTGTGTTTGAAAGCATTGAAGCTTTTTGGTATAGATTTTCAAGAATTTTTTTATTGCTATTTGAGATAAAATAGGGTTTATCTTTTAAAATATTGTTTAAATTTGTTTTTATAAGTTTAAAAATTTTTGGATTATTTTTGTAAAAATCTATCTTTTCAAGTTTATTTAAAATATCTTTTATATCGGCTTTTGTTGAACTTTCTAAATGTTTCGTTGAGTTTTTTAATAATTTTTCTGAAAAGAGTTTTATAAGTTTATCTATTTTTTTAGGTGAATTTTGGAGAGAAAAATTTTTTAGCTCATTTTTTATCTCTGTTAATTCTTTTTTTAAAAAATTTTTAGAGTTGTATTTTTGAAATAGAGTAGATATTTCTTTTTGGATATTTTCGAGTTTTTTTGGATGTTCTTTGTAGTATTTTATATTATGAAGTTCGGTAAAAATATTTTTTAAAGTTTGAATATTTTTTTCGCTATTTTTTGTTCTAAAATTAGTAGAATTTGAGATACTATTTTGGAGGGAAGTAAGTATGTTTTGATGAGAAGTTTTAGGATTGAAATTTTTTATTTCATTTAATATTTTATTGATATTTTTTTCAAATGAGACTAAGTTTGGTTTTGTATTATTTGACAATAAATCAGATATTAGCATTAAAAAGTTCTCCTTTATTGCTTATTATATCGGATTTTAAAGAAAAGATGTTATAATACCACTCCAAAGCGTAGAAGCGCTAAAAATTTTTAGGAGATTATAATGGGAAAATATATTGAATTACATGCATCTAATTTTAAAGATACAATTAGCGAAGGTGTTGCTTTAGTTGATTTTTGGGCTCCTTGGTGCGGACCTTGTAGAATGGTAGCTCCAGTTATCGAAGAATTGGCAGAAGATTTTGATGGAAAAGCAAAAGTTTGTAAAGTTAATACTGATGAAGAGCAAGATATTGCCATTGAATATGGTATTAGATCAATTCCTACTTTGTTGTTTTTCAAAAATGGTGAATTGGTTGATCAAATGGTTGGAGCTGCTGGCAAACAAGTTTTGGCTGATAAGTTAAATCAACTTTTATAATGGCTTTCAAAAGAGGGAGAAAACTTTTCTCCCTTAATTATTTATTTGCATCCTTTTTTGGTGCACTTATGATAGCAAGTGCTTATGCATATTTCAATTATAGATTTGCAAAATTTCATTTTATAGACTTTAACAAAAAAGTATTTTATGAAAAAAAGGATATATTTAAGCCGAAAGAAAATGAATATATTGTTGTTTTATTTAGCTCTCATCAAAATAATCTCAAAAAAATTATAAAAAAAATTAAAAATAAAGCTAAAATTTTAGCTATAGATGTATATCAAAAAAGATTTAAAAGCAATAAGAAAGTTATATATGTTACAAGTGGTATAAATACGATTTTAACAGTTATACAAAGATTTAATATTTATTATATACCTTCTGCTTTTATGATTAAAAAAGTAAAAAATAATAAATACAAACAAGAATCCATGGTGCAAGCATTATGAGTGTTTATAGTGTGTTATAGATTGAAATCAATATAAAAGGAAAAAGTGTGTTAGATTTAGCTATTATCGGTGGTGGTCCTGCTGGGCTTACAGCTGGAATGTATGCTACAAGAGGCGGATTGAAAAAAGTTAATATGTATGAAAAAGGAATGCCAGGAGGTCAAATAACTAAAAGCAGTGAAATAGAAAATTATCCTGGAATTTCTAAAGTAGTTACAGGAATGGAGTTGATGGAAAGTTGGCCTGAACAATGTATGAAATTTGGATTAAAACATGAAATGAAAGAGGTAACAAAAGTTTCTGCTAATAGCGATGGGACTTTCAAAATTTTTATTGCTGGGAGTGAAGAGGTTGATTCAAAAAGTGTAATAATTTGCACAGGCAGTAATCCTAGAAGAGCTGGTTTTGAAGGAGAAGATAAATTTTTTGGAAAAGGTGTAAGCACTTGTGCCACATGTGATGGATTTTTTTACAAAGGAAAAGAAGTTGCAGTTTTAGGCGGAGGAGATACTGCTTTAGAGGAAGCTTCTTATTTATCTAATATTTGTTCAAAAGTTTATTTAATCCATAGAAGAGATACTTTTAGAGCAAGTCCCGCAACAGTTAAGAGAATAGAAAATACTAAAAATATTGAACTTGTTTTAAATTCTAAAATTCAAAAAGTTTATGGTAATGAATTGGGTGTTGAAGGTGTAATAACCATAGATAAAGACGGTAAAGAAAGGGATTTAAAAGTCCCTGGAATATTTGTATTTGTAGGAATGAATGTTAATAATAATGTTATAAAACAAAATGATGGAAGTTTTTTATGTGATGTCAATGAAAGTGGTGAAATATTGGTAGATTTGTCTATGAAAACTTCAAAAGCGGGTTTGTTTGCAGCAGGAGATATAAGAGTAAAAGCTCCAAAACAAGTTGTATGTGCAGCTGGAGATGGTGCAACTGCTGGAATTGGTGCAATATCTTATGTAGATTCTTTAGGAGATTAGTATGATAAAAATAGGAATTCATGGATCAACTGGAAGAGTTGGAAAATTATTAATAGAAAATTTAAAAAATGATAAAAATGCTAAAATAACAGTTCTTCATGCGATAGAAGAGATTAATTTTTCTGTTCCAGAAGGTGTGCTTGTTACAAATGATACTAAAACTCTTTTGGAAAATGCTGATGTAGTTATAGATTTTACTCTTCCAAAAGGAAGCGAATCTCTTTTGGAAACTGCTATAAATAAAATACCAAAGCCACTTGTTATAGGGACTACTGGATTAAATCCTCATCAACATAATTTGATAAAAGAACTTAGTAAAAAAGTTCCTGTTTTGTATTCTACAAATATGTCATTAGGTATTGCTGTTTTAAATAAATTGGTAACTATTGCATCAGGAGTTTTAAGTGATTTTGATGCCGAAATAGTTGAACAACATCATAGATACAAAAAAGATGCTCCTAGTGGAACAGCTTTGACTTTGGGAGAAAATGTGGCAAATGCTAGAGGTTTAGTGCTTGATGAAGTAAGAGTAAGTGGACGAAATGGTAATATAGGAGAGAGAAATAAAGACGAGATAGCTATCATGGCTTTAAGAGGTGGTGATATCGTGGGTCGTCATACCGTAGGTTTTTATAATGATGGCGAATTTATAGAATTAAATCATACTGCAACCAGTAGAGATACTTTTGCCAAAGGTGCTATAAGGGCTGCAAAATGGATTGCAGGAAAAGAGCCAAAATTATATAGTATAAATGATTGTTTAGGATTATAATCTGGAGTAAATTATGTGTGCAATTGTAGGAGTTTTTGGGAATGAAAATGCTTCAAAAATAGCTTATTATGGTCTTTTTGCTATGCAGCATCGTGGTCAAGAAGCTAGTGGTATTAGTGCCAGTAATGGTAAACATATAACAACTATAAAAGGCAGAGGTCTTGTTACTGAATTGTTTGATGAAGATTCTTTTAAAATATTAAAAGGACAGATGGCTATAGGTCATAACAGGTATTCTACTGCAGGTCATGATTCTATTTTGGATGCACAACCTATTTTTGCCAGATATGCTCTTGGAGAAATATCTATTGTCCATAATGGAAATCTTATTAATAAAAATGAAGTAAGAAAAGAACTTATTGACGAAGGTGCTATTTTTGCTACATCTATGGATACTGAAAATGTTATTCATCTTATAGCAAGAAGTCAAAAAAAACATTTAAAAGATAGAATTATTGAAGCACTTGAAAAAACAAAAGGTGCATATTGTTTTATTATTCAAAGCAGAAGTAAAATTTTTGTTATACGTGATAAATATGGAGTTAGACCTTTATCTCTTGGAAAGCTTGAAAGCGGAGGATATATGGTAGCAAGTGAGACTTGTGCTTTTGACCTTGTAAAAGCGGAATTTATAAGAGATATAAGACCTGGAGAAATGGCTATTTTTGATAATGAAAATCCAAACACTATGGAATCAATCCAATTATATAAAAGCGATTATAGACCTTGTGCATTTGAATATATTTATTTTGCCAGACCTGACAGTGTGATCGATGGAAAAAGTGTATATAAAGTAAGAGGAAGAATAGGGTGGGCATTAGCTAAAGAAAATAAACATATAAAAGCAGATATAGTCGTTCCTGTTCCAGATAGCGGTATTGCTGCAGCTCTTGGTTTCTCAAAAGCCAGTGAAATTCCTTTTGAACTTGCAATAGTAAGAAATCATTATGTGGGTAGAACTTTTATTGAACCTACTCAAGAGATGAGAGATTTAAAAGTTAAATTAAAATTATCCCCTATTAAAGAAAAAATAGATGGTAAAAAAATTATTGTTTTGGATGATTCTTTAGTTAGAGGAACTACTTCAAAACAAATTGTTAAAATGTTAAAAAATTCAGGAGCCAAAGAAGTTCATATGATGATTGCTGCACCTGAGATTAAATATCCTTGCAAATATGGTATTGATACTCCGAGTTTTAAAGAACTTTTGAGTGCAAACAAATCCAAAGAGGAGATTTGTAAATATATAGGTGCCGATAGTTTAACTTTTTTAAGTATAGATGGGCTTAAAGAAGCACTAGGAGAAGAGAGGAATTATTCTCTTGTAAGTTTTGATGGAGATTATTTTATTAACTGATTTTAGTGGCAGTATAATTTATAACGAATATTTGCATTTTGAAAATATGGAGGATAAGGCATAGTGGCACTAAAATTGTATATTCTACCAGGAAGAAGATTTTTTGCTATTGTAAAATATTTAATCACAGTAGATGGTTTGTTTTTTGTATTTGTTAAAAGAGATTTAAGTCCACTTCTAGGTGAATAAAAACTAGAGCCAGACAAATTATTGATATTTAATGCATTATTAACAATTTTTACTCTTAATTTGCATTTTCCAATTTCAAATTTACCTACATTTTGAACTGCACCAAAAAACATAATTGTTTCATTTAATAAAACTCTTTTGCTGGTTATTCTGACCAATTTAGCTTTTTTTGTATATTTATCAAGCACGAATAAAGAAAAAACAGATAATAAGGAGATAACCAAAAAAGAAGAAAAGACCATAGACCAGAATATTTTTTTATCTGTTTCCTCTTTTGCTAATACGACAAGTAAAACAAAAATAAGAAAAAAAACAGATAATGTAATCCAATGTAAAATAGTAAGATGAGTCATTTAATTTTTCCTTAATAACAATTTGCATGTGCTGTTAAATTCAAGTTATTTTTATAAATTATGTTATTTAATATAGTTTTAAAAACATAACTGTTTCCTTTTAACATCTCTCTACTTATAATTATCGACCTTTTGCTGATTGGCTTTATATTATAAATAATATTTTTGATTTTATTGTTTGTTTTTTTGCTTATTTTAAAAGTAATTATACATTTATGAAAATTAATTTTTCCAAGATTTTTTAATTTTCCGGAAATAACCAAAGCATTTTCAAAATGTAATTGCTTTGCATGTAAAATAGTAATTTTATTTTTTCTTATAGTGTTATCAAGAAAAGTTTTTGCTCCCAAAAAAGCTACAATTAAAAAAACAAAAGAAAAAATAAAAATAAAAAGAGATAAAACTGTTTTTTTTCTTATAAAGCAAAAAGCTAAAATAATAAATAAAAAAAATGATAATAAAACCCAAATTATTCCAAAATAATCATAAAATGTTAAATAATGAAAATATATTTTGAATTGATACAAATTTTTTCCTATTTTTTCCTATTTTTCTTTTCTTCCAATCCACTGGTTCCCATTCTTCTTTTAAGTTCTTGCTCAATTCTATCAGGATTTATATTTTTATATGAAAGTGCGACAATACTGTGAAAAAACAGATCAGCAGCTTCATAAATAATATCGTGTTCTTTTCCGTCTTTAATAGCAAAACAAAATTCTCCAGCTTCTTCAACAACTTTTTTTAAGACAGTATTTTCTCCCTTTTTATAAAGAGATGCTATATAAGATATTTTATCATCAGCTTCTTTTCTTGATTGTGCTACATGATAAAGTTTGTCTAATACCCCATAATTATCTGTTGCTTTTTTTATTGGTTTGGATATAATTTTTCCACTTTCTAATTTTGTGAAAAAACAACTTTCTCTTCCTGTATGACAAGCGACACCACCAACTTGTTCTATTTTTAATAAAATTGTATCATTATCACAATCTATAAAAATATCTTGAACTTTTTGTATATTTCCGCTTGTTTCGCCTTTTTTCCATATTCTTTGTTTGCTTCTACTGAAATAATGAGCAATTTTGGTAGATAGTGTTAATTTTAAAGCAACTTTGTCCATGTAAGCAAGCATTAAAACCTTACCACTTGCATTGTCTTGAGCGATTGCTGGAATAAGAGAATTCTTATCCCAGTCAACTTTATTTACTATTTCGTCTAATTTATTTGTTTTCAATTGTCATAGTCCTTTGAGTATCTTTTGAATTTAGCCAAATATTTGGAACGACACCACCAGGTGTTAAAAATATTTTAGCATCTTTATTTACTCTTAAAGCATTATTGAAATTATCTTGAACTTCTAATTGTTTTAATTTTAGAAAATTTGGAGTTACACTCATCCCCAATTTTTTATTGGCATAAGCTTGTGCATCAGCTTCAATTTTGACTGCATCAGCTTGTCCTTGTGCTCTAATTTTTCTAGCATTCGCATCTCCTTGAGCTAAGGCTGCATTTTTTTGTGCAGTTTGTTTTGCTCTTTCAACTTCATATTTAGCTTCTTCAGCTTGTTGTTTTGCTATTTGCACTCTTAAAATTTGATCTTGAATTTTTTTAGGAAGGACTATTTTTCTTAACTGAACAGCAAGTAAAACAACTGGTTGTCCTGGTTGAGAATCGATTCTTTCTTTTATTTTTTGTGTAATTTTTGCAGCTATTTCATTTCTTTTTATAGGCAAATCTTCAGCAGTATATTGTCCAATTATATTTCTTGTTACATCTCTTACTACTGGATTTATGATTTTATCTTCCCAAGAAAGTCCCCAAGTAGCAATAGTTTTAGGTGCATTTTTAGCTTTTAATTTGTATTGGACGGTCAAATCAATAGATACCGGAAGACCTCTTGCGTCTAATACTGAAATCGCTTGTTTAAATCTTATGCCGTCTTTTTGATTGACAATAGTTGCATCTGCATTTTCGGTATAATTTATAATTCTAACTTTTGTATTGACTACAAAAATATTTTGTATAAAAGGTACAAAAAAATGCAATCCCGGAGATAAAGCGGCAGGATCAAATTTTCCTGCTGTTGCTTTTATTCCTACTTCACCTGAGTTTATAATAACAAATGGTTTTGATATAAGAAGTAGCCCAATGATAATAAGGAGAGCATATAAAATACCTGCCTTTTTGCCTAAATCTTTAAAAAACTGAGGTGTTTCAAAATTATTTTTTTTGTTATTATGATCCCCATTGTTATTTTTGTTGAAATAATCATTTAAGTTTGCTGGCATTTTTTTCCTTTTATATGTATGTCAACATATATTTATATTTTTCATTTCTTCCATAAACAACATCAAAATATGCATCTTGAAGTTTTTTTGTTATTTCGCCTCTTTTTCCATTTCCAATAATTCTTCCATCAACTTCTTTTATAGGAGTAATCTCTGCTGCGGTTCCAGTAAAAAATGCTTCATCGCCTATAAAAATTTCATCTCTAGTAATTCTTTCTCTTTTTACTTTCAATCCAAGATCATGGGCTAATTTTATAGTAGTATCTTGTGTGATTGATTCTAATGAATTATCATTTGGCGGAGTTATAAGAACACCGTTTCTTACTATAAAAAAACACTCTCCACTGCCTTCTGCTACAAAACCTTCATCATCTAGTAAAAGAGCTTCTTCATATCCACAATCAATAGCTTCAAATTTTGCCATTTGAGAATTTAAATAGTTTGCTGCAGCTTTTGCTTTACCCATGGTTGATTTAACAGAATTTCTAACAAATGAACTTATTTTTACTCTTATTCCTTTTTCCATCCCTTCATCTCCAAGATAACTTCCCCATTCCCATGCAGATATAGAAACTTTTACAGGAGCTTTTACATGATACAAACCCATGACTCCATAGCCTAAATAAATAAGTGGTCTTATATAAACATTAGATTTAAAATTATTTGATTTTAAAAGCTCAACATGTGCTTTTTCCAAATCATCTAAAGTCCAAGGAACTTTAATAGCAGTTATTTTTGCTGAATTTAAAAGTCTTTGTGTATGGTCTTTCAATCTAAAAATGGCTAAACCATCTTTTGTTTGATATGCTCTTGTTCCTTCAAAAACACCATTGCCATAATGCAAAGTATGAGTCAAAATATGGACTTTGGCATCATCCCATGACACAAGTTTTCCGTCCATCCAAATATATTTTGCTTTTTTCATCAATATTTCCTTAAATATTAAAATAAGTAAAGATAATATCAAAAAAATATTAAAGAATATATAAAAGTAGCTATGATATAATCAATCTATAATTATATGAAGGAAATTTAATGATAGAAATAGGAAAAAAAGCAATTCAATTTTGTTTGCCAAATCAAGACGAAGTGGAAATATGTTTAAGAGATTTAAAAGGTAAATGGGTGGTATTATATTTTTATCCAAAGGATAATACTCCAGGATGCTCCATAGAAGCTTGTGATTTTACAGATAATTTAAAAGAGTTTGAAAATCTTAATGCTGTAGTTTTGGGTGTAAGTCCAGATAGTTCTAAAAAGCATAGAAATTTTATAGAAAAAAAGAATTTAAAAATTACTTTGCTAAGTGATGAAGATAAAAAAATATTGAGTGAATATGGAGTATGGCAACTTAAAAAAATGTTTGGAAAAGAATATATGGGGGTAGTCAGAACTACATACTTAATCAATCCTGAGGGAGAAATAGCTTATAGATGGGATAAAGTAAAAGTAAAAGAACATGTCCAAAAAGTAAAAGAAAAATTAAAAGAATTAAAGAGGAATTGAAGGCGATATTAGCATGTTAGTTCATATTTGTTGTTCGGTTGATAGTCATTTTTTTTTACAAAAGTTGCGAAAAAAATATCCTCATGAAAAGTTGATAGGTTTTTTTTATAATCCAAATATTCATCCGTTTAGCGAATATTATTTAAGATTTTTAGATGTCAAAAGAAGTTGTGAAATGCTCGATATTGAACTTATTGAGGGAGAATATGATTATGTGTCATGGTTTGATTTTGTAAAAGGGCATGAAGAAGAACCTGAAAAAGGCGAAAGATGCACTTTGTGTTTTGATAAAAGGGTAGAAGAAAGTATGAAAAAAGCTTTGGAGATAGGAGAAAGAAAAGTTACTACTACTCTTTTAGCTAGTCCTAAAAAATCAATAAAGCAGTTAAAGCAAGTTGGTGAAAAATTAGCCAGTTTTTATGGTTTGCAGTTTGTTTGTCATGATTTTAGAATAAATGGAGGAACTCAAGAACAATTTGCTTTGGCAAGAGAAAATAAACTTTATCATCAAGATTATTGTGGGTGTTTGTATGCTTTAGATAAACAAAGAAAAATTCAAAATAGAGTAAGTAATGAACTTTTTTGCAGTATAAATAAACAAATTTTGCCTAATTCTCTCGAAGAAAGAATTGCACTGTATGAAAAAAGATATAAAGCAGAAAAAAATAAACAAAAATATGAAATTGTAAAAGATAAAATTTTAAATTATAGATTACTTAGAGCATATATAAAAGTTCAACAAAATATAATTCCATCTTATTTTTTATCATTTTCATATATTAAAAGAAAAAAAGCTAAATTAAAAATTGAAAAATATTTTAATGCTGTTGCTTTTTCCAATAGAGAAAATGTAAAAATAATAGAACTTTCTTATTTAAATCAAATTCTTGAAAAAAAATATAAAAATATTAAAGAATTATACTTTTTACCTATTAGCTTTGAAGATGAAATTAGATTGAGACAAACGATAGAAAATATTTTTTATACTATTTCTCCTGTTGTAATTGTTGATAAAATTGATTTTAAAAACTTTGAAATTTTTTGTGATGCTAATTTATATCAAGATGTTAGGGAAAATTTAGTAATTTTTTGATAGAATAATAGAATTTTATTAAAAGGTTAAAATATTATGATAGATGTTATTGAAATACAAAAGATTCTTCCTCATAGATTTCCATTTCTTCTGGTTGATAGGGTAGTAAAATTAGATTCTGGAAAGTCTATAGAAGCATATAAAAATATAACTATTACAGAACAGATTTTTCAAGGACATTTTCCAGAGCATCCGATATATCCAGGTGTTATGATTATTGAAGGAATGGCTCAAGCGGGAGGAATTCTTGCTTTTAAAAGCATGGATGAAGCTGGTCAAAATGATACTAAAGATAAAGTTGTTTATTTTATGAGTATAGATAAAGCAAAATTTAGAAATCCAATCAAGCCAGGAGATAGACTTGTTTATAAACTTAATGTTTTAAAACATAAAGGTGCTGTTTGGGTTCTTGAAGGAAAAGCTTATGTTGATGATAAATTGGCAGCAGAAGCTGAACTTAAAGCTATGATAGTGGATAAATAAAATGTCAAATATTGCTAAGAGTGCTGTTATAAAAGATGGAGCTATTATAGAAGATGGTGTAGAAATAGGCGATTTTGCATATATAGGCGATAATGTTAAAATCAAAAAAGGTGTTAAAATTTTTCAAGGAGCACAAGTAAGAGGAGATACTATTGTTGGGGAAAACACTCAAATACATTCGTATGCAGTTGTTGGAAATGTTCCTCAAGATGTATCATACAAAGGAATATGCGGAGAACTTATTATAGGTAAAAATAATATAATCAGAGAATTTGTTACTATAAATTTACCTACTTTAAAAGCAATAAAAAAGACTATTATAGGAGATAATAATTATATTATGGCATATTGTCATATAGCTCATGATTGTATATTGGGAAATAATATTATTTTAGCCAATAATGCAACACTTGCTGGACATGTCGAGATAGAAGACCATGCTGTTGTAGGAGGTCTGACACCAATACATCAATTTGTAAAAATAGGCGAATATGCAATGATAGGAGGAGCTAGTGCTCTTACTCAAGATATTCCTCCATATTGTTTAGCCGAAGGTAACAGAGCAAAAATAAAAAGCTTAAATCTTGTAGGACTTAGAAGAAAACTTAAAAAAAATGATATTGATGCTTTAACAAAAGCTTATAAGAAAATTTTTAGGGGCAGTAAACAAATAAAAGAAGTTGCTAAAGAAATATTGGAGAAAGAAAAAAATGAAAAAGTTCAAAAATTATGTAATTTTATTCTCCAAACAACAAGAGGCATACCTTTTGAAAGGAATAAAAAATGAAAAAATGTAGTTTTTGTGAATCAGTAGAAAGCAATGATAATAGATTGATTGAAGGGAATGGTGTTCGTATTTGTGAGCATTGTGTTATATCAGCTTATAAAATATTATTTGGCGATGAAGAAGAAATATCTGATAACACTACCTCTGAAGATAAGAAAATTTTTACTCCAAAGGAATTAAAAAAAGTTTTAGATGATTATGTAATAGGTCAAGATCAAGCTAAAAAGATTTTTTCAGTAGGAGTGTATAATCATTATAAAAGAATTTTTAGAAAAAATTATATAAAAGATGATGACACAGAAATACAAAAATCAAATATTTTGTTTATAGGACCAACTGGAAGCGGAAAAACACTTATGGCTCAAACATTGGCAAAATTTTTAGATGTTCCTATTGCCGTTGCAGATGCTACAAGTTTAACTGAAGCTGGGTATGTAGGAGAAGATGTTGAAAATATTTTAACAAAATTATTGCAAGAAGCTAATGGAGATATAAAAAAAGCCGAACAAGGAATTGTTTTTATAGATGAAATAGATAAAATAGCTAGAATGAGTGAAAATAGATCTATTACAAGAGATGTCTCTGGAGAAGGTGTTCAACAAGCTCTTCTTAAAATTATTGAAGGAAGCATTGTAAATATTCCTCCAAAAGGAGGGAGAAAACATCCAAATCAAGAATTTACACAAATAGATACATCAAATATTTTATTTGTTTGTGGAGGTGCATTTGATGGCTTGATTGATATAATAAAAAGAAGAATTGGCAATAATGTTTTAGGTTTTAATCAAGAAAAAAGAAATAAAAGTGATGATAAAAATTTAATTGAACTTGTAGAACCAGATGATTTGGTAAATTATGGTTTGATACCTGAATTGATAGGAAGACTTCATTCTATTGCTACTTTAAATCAAATAACTGAAGATGATATGGTTAAAATTTTAACTGAACCTAAAAATGCAATTTTGAAACAGTATCAAAAACTTTTTGCTATTGATGATGTAAAATTGACTTTTGAAGAAGAGGCTTTAAGAGAAATTTCACAAATGGCAATAAAAAGAAAAACAGGAGCCAGAGGACTGAGATCAATTATGGAAGAAATAATGGTAGATATAATGTTTGAATTACCTGAACTAAAAGGTTATGAAGTATTGATAAACAAAAATGTGATACTAAAAGGCGAAAAACCATTGTATATTAAAAATAGTAAAAAAATAGCATAAAAAAGGATAATAAAAATGATATTAGACCATGTTATAGGGTTATTTTCAAATGATATGAGCATAGATTTAGGCACAGCAAATACTTTGGTGCTTTTAAAAAATAAAGGAATTATTATTAATGAGCCTTCTGTCGTAGCAATTCAAAATGATAAATATGGAAGAAATAATATTTTGGCTGTTGGAAAAGAAGCAAAAGATATGATAGGAAAAACTCCTGGAAATATTGAAGCAATAAGACCTATGAAAGATGGAGTGATAGCTGATTTTGATATAACTGAAAAAATGATAAGATATTTTATAGAAAAAGCTCATAAAAGAAAAAGTTTCATAAGACCTAGAATTGTTATTTGTGTGCCTTATGGATTGACCCAAGTAGAAAGAAAAGCAGTAAAAGAATCTGCTATGAGTGCGGGTGCTAGAGAAGTTTACTTGATAGAAGAACCTATGGCGGCTGCTATCGGTGCTGATTTGGATATAAAAAAACCTCATGGAAATTTAGTGGTTGATATAGGCGGAGGAACTACCGAAATAGGAGTTATCTCTTTGGGAGGACTTGTCATTTGTAAATCTATAAGAGTGGCTGGAGATAAGATTGATAGAGCGATTGTGGATTATATAAAGAAAAAATACAATCTTCTTATAGGTGATAGAACAGGTGAAAATATAAAAATAGAAATTGGAACAGCAATTAAAACAGATGAAGAAGTATCTCTTAATATCAAAGGAAGAGATCAAATAAGTGGTCTTTTAGTAAGTATTGAATTGACAAGTGAAGATGCAAGAGAAGCTATGAAAGAACCACTTAAAGAGATAGGCAATGCTTTAAAAGATATACTTGAATTAACACCTCCTGATTTGGCAGGAGATATTGTAGAAAATGGTATAGTTTTAACAGGAGGAGGTGCACTTATTAGAGGATTGGATAAATATTTAAGTGAAATAGTAAAACTTCCTGTATATGTTGCAGAAGAACCTCTTTTGGCAGTTGCAAAAGGGACAGGAAGAGTCTTGGAAGAGATAGATCTTTTAAAACAAATTATAAATGATTAAAAATAAATATTTTTATTTACTTATTATAATTATAGCAATTATGATAAAATATAAATATAATGATATTATTAAAGAACCAATCTTAAATGTAACATCTTCTGTGAAAAGTTATTATATTGAGGCAATGGATTTTGCAAAAAATGCCAAAGATAAATATATTTTTCAGAAAGAAGAGATTAATAAGTTAAAAAAAGAAATTAAAATGTTAAAAAAATCAGCTCTTCTTTCTTCGGCTTTCGCTAGTAAATTAAATAGCTATTTAAAAGATAATGATATGACATATTCTCCAAAATTAAAAATTACAAGAGCTTTATCATATGTTAGTTTAGCCGATTATAACAGTGTTTGGTTAGATTTTAAAGGTTTAAAAAAAGATAAAATTTTTGGACTTTTATATCAAGGATATAGTGCCGGAATTGCTATTAATAAAAATGGAAGAGCGTTAGGGTTATTGGAGGGAAATGATAAATGTATTTTTTCTGTTTATATAGGAAAAAATAAATTGCCCGGAGTGATTTTTGGGAATAAAAATAATATGATTATTAGATATATTCCATCTTGGATGAAAGTTCATGAAGGAGACGAAGTTTATACAAGTGGCCTTGATAATATATTTTATGAAGGTGTCAAAGTTGGGAAAGTAGTTAAGATTATCAAAGAAGAATCTTATACAAGTGCCATAGTAAAACCTTATGTTAAAATAACAGTGCCAGGTTTTTTTCATATAATTACACAGCCATAATAAGGATAAAAAATATGCCAAAAAGAGAAGATATAAAAACAATACTTTTGATAGGTTCAGGTCCTATTGTTATAGGTCAATCTTGCGAATTTGATTATAGTGGAACACAAGCGGTAAAAACCTTAAAAGAGTTAGGATATAGAGTTGTGCTTATCAATTCAAATCCCGCAACAATTATGACTGATCCGGAATTTGCCGATAAAACATATATAGAGCCAATCAATGAAGAGATTATTTATCAAATTATAAAAAAAGAGAATGTTGATGCGATTTTGCCAACAATGGGTGGGCAAACTGCTTTAAATATTGCTATGAAAATGTATGAAAAAGGAATGCTTGAGGGAATTAAATTTCTTGGAGCCAATCCTGATGCTATTAGAAAAGGTGAAGATAGACAAGCTTTTAAAGAAGCCATGATGAAAATAGGCATGGATTTGCCAAGAAGTAAATATGCATATAACATGAATGATGCAATGCAAGCTGCCAAAGATATTGGTTTTCCTTTAATTATTAGAGCTAGTTATACATTGGCTGGTGGAGGAAGCGGAGTTGCTTACAATATTGATGAATATAAAACTTTGGCTCAAAATGGACTCGAAGAAAGCCCTATAAACGAAATACTTGTTGAAGAATCTCTTTTGGGTTGGAAAGAGTATGAAATGGAAGTTATTAGAGATAAAAAAGATAACTGTATTATTGTGTGCTCTATTGAAAATGTTGATCCTATGGGTGTGCATACTGGAGATAGTATTACTGTGGCTCCGGCCTTAACTTTAACAGATAAAGAATATCAAGCTATGAGAGATGCTTCTTTTGCAATTCTTAGGGAAATAGGAGTTGATACGGGTGGCAGTAATGTCCAGTTTGCTATAAATCCAGAAAATGGTCGAATGACAGTTATTGAAATGAATCCTAGAGTTAGTAGAAGTTCGGCATTAGCTAGTAAAGCAACAGGCTATCCGATAGCTAAAATCGCAACATATTTAGCAGTTGGTTATACTCTTGACGAAATTAAAAATGATATTATTGGAACTACGGCTAGTTTTGAACCTACTATTGACTATATTGTTACAAAAATGCCAAGATTTACTTTTGAAAAGTTTCCTCAAGCTGATTCAACTCTTGGAACTTCAATGAAAAGTGTAGGCGAGACGATGGCGATAGGCACCACTTTTAAAGAATCAATTCAAAAAGCCCTTTGTTCTTTGGAAACAGGTTTGGATGGATTTGATGAATTAAAAAATTTATCAAAAAAAGATATTGAAAAAGGGATTAGAAGGGCGAATGAAGATAGGATTTTATATATTGCACAAGCTTTTAGAGAAGGCTTTAGTGTAGAAGAAATATTTGAATTTTCAAAAATAGACAGATGGTTTTTATATCAAATAGAAGAAATAATATTGCTTGAAAATAAAATAGATATGAATATTTTACACGATAACAAACTTTTAAGAAAAGCAAAAATTGATGGTTTTAGCGATATTATGATAGCAAAATTGATTAACGAAAAAGATAATATTGGAATCAGTGAAAACGATGTTAGAAATGCAAGAGTTAAAATGAATATAAAATTAACTTATAACGAAGTAGATACTTGTGCTGCCGAATTTAAAGCATTAACACCATATTTGTATTCAACTACACCTGTTAATTCTTTTGCTGAGCAATCAAGCTCTAATATTCAACATTCAAAAAAACAAAAAGTTTTAATTTTAGGAGGAGGCCCAAATAGAATAGGTCAAGGAATAGAATTTGATTATTGTTGTGTGCATGCTTCGTATGCTTTAAAAAATATGGGAGTGCAAACAATTATGTATAATTGTAATCCTGAAACTGTTTCAACTGATTATGACACAAGCGATATTTTGTATTTTGAACCTGTTGATTTTGAAAGAGTTCAAGCTGTTGTAGAAAAAGAGAATCCAGATGGTATTATAGTTCATTTTGGAGGACAAACTCCTCTTAAACTTGCTAAAAAATTAACTGCAAGTGGAGCAAAAATCATTGGAACAACAGCAAAAGTTATAGATATTGCCGAAGATAGAGAAAAATTTTCAGATTTTGCCCGTAAAAATAATCTTTTACAACCAAATAATGCAACCGCTACAACAAAAGAAGAAGCTTTAAGTGAAGCTGAAAAAATAGGTTATCCTGTTCTTGTTAGACCAAGTTATGTTCTTGGCGGTAGAGCTATGAGGATTGTTTATGGTGAAGATGAATTGAAAGAATATATGAATGAAGCCGTCAGTGTCAGTAATGATTCGCCTGTTTTAATTGATCAATTTTTAGATAAATCTATAGAGATAGATGTAGATGCTATTTGTGATGGTAAAAATGTTTATATGGGCGCTATCATGCAACATATAGAAGAAGCCGGAATTCATAGTGGGGATAGTTCTTGTTCTTTACCTGCGGTTTCTTTGAGTAAAAAGATTTTAAAAGAAGTTGAAGATCAAACAAAAAGAATAGCCCTAAACATGGGTGTTATAGGTCTTTTAAATATTCAATTCGCTGTTCATAAAAATGAAGTTTATATTATAGAAGTAAATCCAAGAGCAAGTAGAACCGTTCCTTTTGTAAGTAAAGCTACCGGAATTCCTTTGGCTAAAGTTGCAACCATGGTTATGTTTAAAGGAGATTTAAAAGAAGCTTTAGATTTTTATGACAAACACTCTGTGGTATATTTTGATAATGGTATTTTTAAACCACATATAAAAAATCATATTAGTATAAAAGAGGCAGTTTTTCCTTTCAATAAATTAAATGGTGCTGATTTGATTCTTGGTCCTGAAATGAAATCAACAGGTGAAGTTATGGGGATAAGTAACAGTTTTGCTATATCTTTTGCCAAAGGTCAATTTTCTTCAGGAAATGCACTTCCTAAAAGTGGAACTGTTTTTATCTCTTTAAGCAATATCGACAAAGAATTCGCAGGAGAAATAGGGATTGGTTTTCAAAAATTGGGCTTTGAGATAGTAGCCACAGGCGGAACTCATAAGGTTTTATCAGAATCAGGAGTTGATTCTAAATTTGTATATAAAATTAGTGAAGGAAGGCCAAATATTCAAGATAGCATGAAAAATAATGAAATTTCTCTTGTTGTTAATACCAGTGATAATAAAGCGAGTAAAACAGATGCTAAAGATTTAAGAAGAACAGTAGTAAGACTTAATATTCCATACTTTACTACTATTTCAGCTGCAAAAGTAGCTATTGAATCAATAAAAGAATTACAAAAAGAAAACAATGAAATATTTACCCCAAAAGCTTTACAGGATTATTTAGGAGCAAAATGAGTAGTAGTCCGGTTTTTCTCACTCAGACTGATACTACTGTAGGTATTTTATCAAAAGATAATATTAAATTATCCAACATTAAACAAAGAGATATTAAAAAACCTTTTTTGATTGTTTTGCCGACATTTAAGGAATTAAAGCAACGAGTGAGAGTTCCTCAAAAATTTAAAAAATATATTCGAAGAGCAAAAAAAACAACTATTATATACCCAAATAAAAAAGCTTATAGAGTTGTAACAAAATCAAAGCATCAAGAGTTTTTAAAAAGATTTGGATGGTTTTATTCTACTTCTGCAAATAAAACAATGCATAGTTTTGATTTTAATTATATTAAAGATAAAGTGGATATAATTATTTATGATAGCTCAAATTTTAAAAGTAATAATGCTTCAAAATTGTTTATTATAAATAAAATAAAAAAAAGGAGAATAAGATGATAAATAAAATATTTAATTCATTTTTCTTAGGCTCTATTCTTCTTTTGCTTCTTGATTTTTTATTTTTTGTTGGCATTAAAATAAACTATATTGATTTTTATAAAATTAGAGAATATTACAATGTTCTTTTTGTTGATCATCAAAGCTATATTTTATTTATATTGTTTTCAATATTATTTGGTTTTTGTTTTATGCAAAGAAAAACTAGTAAAATTTTTGCTTATATTTATATAATTCTTGTTTTTATCTCTTGTTTGACTTTATTTCCGTCTGTCGGAAAAAATATGGGTGAATTTTTATTTAGAAAAAATAATTTAGAGTTTCAATTAGGTCATTTTAAATTTAAAGGTGATTTATTGTATCGAGGGAGAAAAAACAGTTATATATATAGAAAAGATTTAAATAAAACAATAAAGTTAAAAAATAGTGAGTTTTTTTATAGCAAGTGAGCAAAGAGTAAGTCCCATAGTGCCAGTAACCCCTACAAAACTTCCAAGCCCTTCACATTTTTTCGGCAATTCTTTTGAAAAAACTACATCAAATTTATTTTTAAAGCCAGATTTTTTTAATTCATATCTAAATTTTTTAGCAAAAGGATCATTTATAGTTTTCCAAATGGAATCAATAGTTATTTGAGTTGGATCAATTCTATTTGCTCCACCGCAAGAACTGATAAAATTTTTATAATTTTTGTTTGCTAAAGCAACTTTAGAGGGTATATCGTCAATAGCATCAATGATTAAATCATAACAGCTAAAATCAAAATTATCAACCCAAGATGGAGTTATTTTTTCACAAATTGGTGTAATATTTGGATATAATTTTTTAAAAATATGAACTTTGTATTCTCCTATATATTCGCTTCCTAATTGTCTATTTTGATTTGTTATATCGAATTTGTCAAAATCAACAATAGTTATGTTTGTTAAACCCGTTCTTTGTAAAGAATCCAAACAATATCCTCCAACTCCGCCTACTCCGATAAGAATAATTTTAGAATTTTTAAGCTTTTCAAAATCATTATGGAAAAGTTTTTTTACTCTATCATATTTCATATTCAAGACTTTTTAGAGTTTTGATATCTTCATAAGAGGTTAAATTTAATTGAATTGGTGTAATTGAAACATAATTTTGACTAACCGCATCTAAATCGCTAATAAAATTTTTACTTCTTTGTTCCCATTGCAAAGGATGAATGCCAAGCCAATAATATGTTTCACCTTTTGGATTTTTGCCAATTTTTGCTTCATTTCCATATAGTCTTATTGCTGCTTCTGTGATTTTATATCCTTTGAAATCTTTTAAATGAATCGGAGGAATATTGATATTTAAAAATTTTCTTTTATCCATTTTGATTTGATTTGATAAAAATTTTTTAGCTATATCTTTTGCCACTTTACAAGCCAAATCAAAACCATAAGTGTTGATATTTTTAGGAGTTTTGTCATATACTTGAGATATTGCAAAAGCTGGAACACCTTGTAAAACAGCTTCCATGGCAGCACTTGCTGTTCCGCTATAAGTGATATCTTCTCCCATGTTTGAGCCTTTATTGATTCCGCTTATAACGAGATCTGGTTTGTTGTTAAAAAGAGCATGAATTGCAAGATATATACAATCAGAAGGAGTTCCATCATCAAGTTTAAAAAAATTATCATCTATTTCTATAAATTTTAAAGGTTTTGTAATCGTTAAAGAGTGCCCACAAGCTGATTTTTCTGTAGTAGGTGCAACGATTGTAACTATTACATCATCTAACTCTTTAATTGTTTTAGCTAATTGTATTAAGCCTTCACTCTCGTAACCATCATCATTTGTTATAAGTATATTTTTCAATTTACCTCTTTTTTTTATTAGATTATATCATAGAAAATTTTAATTTTATGATATAATCTAATAAAAAAAATAAAAAATTTTATCATAGGATATGTAATGAATAATATTTTAGTTTCTTCTTTGGAGCCATCAGCAAATTTGCATCTTGAGCCAGTGTTAAAGGAGTTAAAAAAATATAATTTAAAAGGGATTTTTGATCCTAGATTTGGGAAACCACTTTATCCGTCGTCTGATTTTTCGGTAATGGGGTTTGTGGATATTTTATTTAAAATAAAAAAAGCAAAACAAGCTATTGAAAAAATGGTAAAACTTAGTTTTGAATGCGATAAAGTTTTGCTTATAGATTCTCCAGCTTTCAATCTTCCATTGGCAAAAGCTATTAAAAAGAAAAATCCTACAATAGAAATAATTTATTATATACTTCCTCAAGTGTGGGCTTGGAAAGAAAAAAGAGTTAAAAAAGTAGAAAAATATTGTGATAAATTGGCTTCTATTTTGCCTTTTGAGAGTAAATTTTATAATAAAGCTCATTATGTAGGCCATCCTCTTTTAGATGAAATTACGACTTTTAAAACAAAAACTACGAATAATGGAAAAGTTGCTTTTTTACCAGGTTCTAGAAAAAGTGAGATAAAATTTTTAATGAAAACTTATAAAGAAGTTGCAAAAAATATAAAAGAAGAAAAAATTTTGGTAATACCTAAACATTTTCAAGAAAAGCAAATAAAAGAAATTTATGGAGATATAAAAGATTTTACTATTTGTAAAAATACAGAAGATGCTTTAAATAAATCTGATTTTGCTTTTATCTGTTCAGGAACAGCTACTCTTGAAGCCGCAGTTATAGGCACTCCTTTTGTGTTGACTTATAAAGCTAAAAAGATAGATTATTTTCTTGCAAAAAAATTTGTTCATCTTAAACATATAGGTTTAGCAAATATTATTTTCGATTTCAATCATGAAGAGTCAATGCATGATGAATATATACAAGATGAACTTACTTTAGAAAACCTTTTGAATGCATATAAAAATTTAGACAAAGAACAATTTATAAAAAAAGCTAAAAGGCTCAGAACTATTTTAGAACACGGAAGTGCTAAAGAAGTTAGCAACATGTTAGTTAAAATTTGATATCATGAGACATCATGTATTTTAGGAGATTATATGCAAAACGAACCAATTACACAAAGTGGATATGATAAAATAGTGGAAGAACTTGAGAATTTAAAAAAAGTAGAAAGACCTGAAACTGTTATTGAAATTGATATTGCACGAAGTCATGGAGATTTAAAAGAAAATTCTGAATATCATGCTGCTAGAGAAAGATTATCTTTTATTGAAGCAACTATAGCAGAGCTTAGCAGTTATCTCTCCAGAACAAGAGTTGTTGATCCATCAAGCTATAAACACGATAGGGTTAAATTTGGCTCAACCGTAACTTTAGAAAATTTAGACACAGAAGAAGAGATAACTTATAAAATTGTAGGAGGATATGAAAGTTCGCCTGAAAATGGATTGATTTCTTATAATTCTCCGTTAGCGAAACAACTTCTTGGAAAAGAAGAGGGTGATGAGGTGGAAATAAGAGTTCCTGATGGAATTCATGACCTTGAAATAATAAAAATAGAGTATAAAGATGAATAAAATAAATGTAGCAATTGTAGGTGTTAGTGGTTTTACTGGATTGGAACTTATTAAAATACTTATTAAACATCCTAAATTTAATTTATCATGTGTAGCAAACAGTGAAGGAGGAACGAGTCTTAATGAACTTTATCCTTCTACTGTTAAAGTTTTTGATATAGAAATTTCAAAAGCAAATCCAAAAGAGATAGCAAAAGTTGCTGATTTAGCTTTTTTAGCATTACCGCATAAAACTTCCATGGGGTTTGCAAAAGAGCTGTTAAAATTAGGAGTTAAAGTAATAGATCTTTCGGCTGATTATAGATTGGAACTTGATACTTACGAAAAATATTATTGTTTGCATGAAGATAAAGAACATTTGAACGATTCTGTTTATGGAATGCCAGAATTTTTTAAAAATGAGATAAAAAAAGCAAATCTTGTTGCAAATCCGGGATGTTATCCTACAGCCTCATTGCTTGGAATTTTACCGTTTTGTGATTTTATAGATGAGAGTTATCCTGTTTTTATAGATGCCAAAAGTGGAGTAAGCGGAGCAGGTAAAAAATGCAATGCTAAAACTCATTTTGTGTCTATTGATGAAAATTGTTTTGCTTATAATCCTTTAAAACATAGGCATGAGCCAGAAATAAAAGAAAAGATGAAAATAATTAGTGGTAAAGATTTTGATATTAATTTTGTTCCGCATCTTTTGCCATTAGTTAGAGGCGAAATGTGTGATATGTATATGCTTCTTAAAAAAGAGATTGATCCTGTAAAATATCTTAAAGAATTTTACAAAGAAGCAAGATTTGTCAGAATTTTTGAAAACCCCGTAGATATGAAATCAGTCGCTGGAACAAATTTTTGTGATATCTTTGCAAAAAGTGTTGGTAAAAAATTATATATAAATTCCACTATTGATAATATTTTAAAAGGATCATCTTCAGGTGCAGTTGTGAATGCAAATATTATGTGTGGATTTGATGAAGATTTAGGAATTCCAGATATTGCCTATGTGCCTTAAAATTAAAGAAAATGCTATTTTTTTTGCAGATGTGCATATAAATGATAAAAGAGATGACTTTTATGAAGTTCTAAAGAAAATTGAAAAAGAAGATTTATTTGTTTCACAAATTTTTTTAATGGGTGATATTTTTGATTTATTAATTGGCGGGATCGATTGGACAATAAAAATTAATAAAAAGTATGTTGATTTGCTAAATAAACTTTCAGAAAAAATTGAAATATATTATTTTGAAGGTAATCATGATTTTAATTTATCTAAAATTTTTCCTAAAATAAAATTGTTTCCCTTAAAAAACCAACCAATAATAGCTATCTATAAAAATAAAAAAATTTTATTAAGTCATGGAGATATTTTGTCTTCAAAATCGTATGAAATATATAGCAAAATAATTAGAAATAAATTTGTCTTAAAAATTCTCGATTTTTTAGATAATAATTTCAATAATTTTATATCTAAAATAATTATTTCAAAACAGAAAGATAAAAATATTTGTAAAAAAATAAAAAATTTTAAAGAAATTGTTAAAAAAAGATTGAAAAATATTGATTTGAAAAATATTGATTATTATATAGAAGGACATTTTCATCAAAATAAAAAATTTGATTTTAAACAAATAATATATATCAATTTGCCTTCTTTTGCGTGCAATAAAAGTTTTATTATTGTAGAATACAGTTCAGAGTTTAAAATTATGCAATTTTAATTAATTTTGCCTTGTTAAAAGGAGTTATTGATAATGAAAAAAAATGATATCTTGCAGGTAGGTTCCAATGAAATGGAACTTGTCGATTTTCGTGTATTTAAACAAGATGGGGATAATGTATATGAAGGAATATATGGGGTAAATGTTGTAAAAGTTCGTGAAATAATAAAAATTCCAAATATTACAAAAATTCCAAATGTTCCTGATTTCGTAAAGGGGATATTTGATTTAAGAGGAGTTGTTATTCCAGCTATTGATCTTGCCAAATGGATGCAAATAGAAGTTCCAAAAAATTTAGATTTAAAGCCTAGAGTTTTGATAGCTGAATTTAATGGGATTCTTATTGGTTTTATTGTTCATGAAGCAAAAAGAATAAGAAGAATAAATTGGAAAGATATAGAAGCGGCCAATTTTTCTGCAGGAAATGGGGCTTTAAATAAAGCTCAAATTACTGGAGTTACAAAAATAGAAAATGGAGAAGTTTTATTGATATTAGATCTTGAAACTATTGTTCAAGAACTCGGTCTTTATCAGCCAAGTCTTGATTTTGAAGATGAAAAGATTGAAAAATTAAATGGCTTTGCTCTTGTTGTTGATGATAGCTTGACTGCTAGAAAACTTATCAAAGATGCTTTGAAAAAAATGGGAATGAAACCTATTGAAGCCAATAATGGAGCTGTTGCACTTGATAAATTGGAAGAATTATATGGTATATATGGGGATAATTTAACAAAAGAATTGAAAATTATTATTAGCGATGTAGAAATGCCTCAAATGGATGGATTTAATTTTGCAGCAAAATTAAAAGAAGATGAGAGATTTGCAAATATTCCGCTTGTGTTTAATTCTTCTATTAGCGATCATTTTAGCGAAACAAGAGGTAAAAAAGCCGGTGGAGAAGCTTATCTTACCAAATTTGATGCACCTGAATTTTATAGCGAAATATCTCGTGTTGTTAAATCTCATATTAATAGCAAGGATGTATGATGGATGAAATGCAAGAAATATTAGATGATTTTTTAATAGAAGCTTTTGAGCTTATTGAGCAGTTGGATCAAGACTTGGTTGAGCTTGAAAACAATCCAGAAGATTTGGAATTATTAAATAGTATTTTTAGAGTAGCCCATACAATAAAAGGCTCAAGTTCTTTCTTAAATTTGGATATATTAACTAAACTTACCCATCATATGGAAGATGTTTTAAATAAAGCAAGAAAAGGAGAGCTTGTTCTTACTCCGCATGTTATGGATGCTGTTTTGGAATCTACTGATTTAATGAAAACACTGTTGTCCAGCATAAGAGATACAGGAAGTGATGAAAATGCTGATATAGACATTGAACCTATTTGTAAAAGATTGGATGCAATATCTAATGGAAATGAAATTGTAGAAGAAAATAATGTTGAAGAGGAAATAAAAAAAGAGCCTGAGCCTGAGCCAGAGCCAGTAGAAGATGAAGCCGATTATTCAAATATGAGCGATGAAGAAGTAGAAGCTGAGATAGAAAGATTGCTTAAAGAAAAAAAAGAAGAGAAGGAAAAGAAAAAGAAAAAACAATCTGTTGAACAACCAAAGCCTCAATCTAAACAAGTTACTTCTAAAACAAACCAAAAATCTGTGCAAAATAATAATTCTACTAAAAAAAATAACAATAAAAAAGGATCGGCTCCTGTTAAAAAAAGTGGTGGCAGTTCTTTAGAACAAACTATTCGTGTTGAAGTTAAAAGACTTGATCATCTTATGAATCTTATAGGTGAGCTTGTGCTTGGTAAAAATAGATTATTGAAAATTTATGATGATGTGGAAGAAAGATACGAAGGGGAAAAATTTTTAGAAGAATTAACTCAAGTAGTATCTTCTGTGTCCTCTGTTACAACTGATTTGCAAATAGCGGTAATGAAAACAAGAATGCTTCCAATAGCAAAAGTTTTTAATAAATTTCCAAGAATGGTTCGAGATCTTTCTCGTGAGCTTAAAAAGCATATAGATTTAAAAATATCAGGTGAAGATACAGAACTTGATAAATCTATTATCGAAGAGATAGGCGATCCTCTTGTTCATATTATTAGAAATTCTTGTGATCATGGCATTGAAGATGAAGAAACAAGAATAGCTAAAGGAAAACCCGCTCAAGGAACGATAGAATTAAAAGCTTATAACGAAGGAAATTCAATCGTTATAGAGATTGTAGATGATGGAAAAGGACTTGATCCTGATATGCTTATCAATAAATCTATAGAAAAGGGCATTATAACAGAAAGAGAAGCAGATAATTTAAGTGAAAAAGAAATCTTAGGGCTTATCTTCAAACCCGGATTTTCAACTGCTGCTACTGTAACAAATGTTTCAGGTCGTGGTGTTGGAATGGATGTTGTTAAAACAAATATAGAAAAACTTAATGGTATTATTGATATAGATAGTGAAGTTGGAAAGGGGACAATTATTAAATTAAAAATTCCTTTGACTTTGGCTATTATACAAGCATTGTTAGTAGGAGCACAAGAGGAATATTTTGCTATACCTCTTTCTTCTGTTCTTGAAACAGTAAGAGTTACAACGGAAGAAATTTATTCAATTGAAGGAAAAGATGTTTTAAGATTAAGAGACGAAATTCTTCCTTTAGTGAGGTTGTCAGATATATTTGGTGTAGAGAAAATATTTGATGATTCTGAGCATTTATATATTGTAGTGCTTGCTTT
This sequence comes from Campylobacterales bacterium, assembly GCA_027044945.1. Taxonomy (GTDB): domain Bacteria; phylum Campylobacterota; class Campylobacteria; order Campylobacterales; family JALSKU01; genus JALSKU01. Next base: position 27,172 of record JALUBK010000058.1, on the reverse strand, counting down.
AGCGGATTCAAAACTTGGTGTTATTGTTGATACTTTGGTTGGACAAGAAGAGATAGTTATAAAATCTTTGGGAGATTATTTACAAAATATTCCAGGAATTGCCGGTGCTACTATAAGAGGAGACGGAAAAGTAACTCTTATAATTGATGTTGGAGCACTTATGGAGTTGGCCAAAAACACAACAGGTAGTATTAAAAAAGAGATCGCATCTACAACAACTGATATTAAAAAAGAAGCTAAAGATTATCAAGTGTTGATAGTAGATGACAGTAAAACAGATAGAACTATTATGAAAAAAGCTTTAAATCCTCTTGGTGTGTCAATAACTGAAGCTGTAAACGGAATGGAAGCTTTGCAACTTTTAAAAACAGGTGATGTAAAATTTGATATAGTTTTGATAGATATTGAAATGCCTAAGATGGATGGATATACATTGGCTGGAGAGATTAGAAAATATTCAAGATATAAAAATTTACCACTTATAGCAGTGACTTCAAGAGCTTCAAAATCAGACAGAATGAGAGGTGTTGAGGTAGGAATGACAGAATATGTTACAAAACCATATTCTTTGGAATATTTGTCTAGTATTGTCCGAAAAAATTTAAAACTTCCATTGGAGTAAAAAATGAGTGAAAAATTAAAATCAATATTACAAAAACAGCAAAAACAAAAAGAAGAAATTGTAAATAAAAAAAATGAAGATGTAGTGCAACTTGTTGGATTTATTGTAGGAAACGAAGAACTTGCTGTCCCTATTTTAAATATACAAGAGATTATAAAACCTATCGAATATACTAAAGTGCCTAGTGTTCCTGAATATGTTTTGGGAGTATTCAATTTAAGAGGAAGTATTTTACCACTTATAGATTTAAGAATAAAATTTGGACTTCCTCATATATCTCAAACAGAAGATACCAGATATATTGTTATTAAAACAGAAAATAGTGAAGCCGGATTTGTTATAGATAAATTAACTCAAGCTATAAGAATAGACAATGCAGATATAGAAACAACTCCTGAAACTTTTAATAAAGAAAATGACAGCAATAGCCTTATAAGTGGAATAGGAAAAATGGAAGATAAGATTATTACTATTTTAAATACAAAAACTTTATTAAAGAGAAACTTCTAAAATTTTTTGAACAATTTCAAAATGGTTTGCTGCCATGAAATGAATTTTGGGATGAAATTTATATAAATCGCTAAAAGCTTTTTTACTTAAATTCATTCCAACTTCATTTTCTTTGCTTTCGGAAATTTCTTTCGCTCGTATAAGTTGTTTTATCCAAGACGGAGGAACATGAATCCCTGGAACATGAGAAGATAAAAATTGTGCTGTTCTTAATTTTGTAATAGGAAAAAAACCTAAAATTAAAACACTGTCTTGAACATTGTATTTAATATCGTTTTTTGCCTGTTCGAAAATTTTTATTAATAATTTTGCATTTTCTATATCATATACGGGTTGTGTTATGATAGCTTTGGCACCATGAGATAATTTAGTAAATATATTTTTATATATGCTTTTATAATTTTTTGCATAAGCATTTGTAACAGCAAAAGGATAAATAGGTTTTAAATCTTCGGTAAAAGGTTTACCGGCATAATCTATTCCTGAATTGAAACATTTTATGATATCCAAAAGTAGAGAACTTTTTCCTTCATTAACAGCTTTTGCATTTGGTTGATCGCTAATTCTTGCGGGATCTCCAGTAAGAGCTAAGATAATTCTTATATTAAAATCATTCATTCCTAACATATCAGATTGTAATGCAATTTTATTTCTATCTCTCATGCTTATTGTTGTAATGCACCCCTTATTAAAAGATTGTTGTAATTTTAAAGCAGAAAATATTGAACTATATTTTAATTTTGCCAATGGATTATCTGTTGTGCTAAAGCCATTAATCACTTCATTTAATTTTAATTTTTTAATTTTATTAATGATTTTTGAAAAATCTGGAGAATGAGTAGGGGTAACCTCTAAAGATAAAAATTTATCATTCTCTAACTGTTGAATAAAATTTTCAATCATAATTTGACGCCTTTTATGAATTTATTACATTTATTTTTGTATTATATCAAAAATATAGAAAATATTGGAGCAATATGAAACTTTGTGTATTTGATTTTGATTCTACACTAATGGATGGAGAAACTATAGATTTTTTAGCCAGTGAAATTGGTATAAAAGATAAAGTGGCAACAATAACTTCTAAGGCAATGGCTGGAAAAATTGATTTTTTTGAAAGTTTAGTCCAAAGAGTTTCTTTTTTAAAAGGGTTAAATGTTAAAAAAGTTGATGAAATATGCCATTGTTTGCCATATACAAAAGGAGCAAAAGAAACGATAAAAGAATTAAAACAATTAGGATATAAGGTTGTAGTTTTTAGTGGTGGCTTTAGAAATGCAACTGATTATGCTAAAAATATTTTGGGTTTTGATACTTCATTTTCAAATATTCTTCATTCTAAAAATGAGATATTAACAGGATTGGTCGGAGGAGATATGATGTTTGGTTTTAGCAAAGGAGATATGCTCAAAAGATTGCAAACTTTAATGAATATTTCCAAAGATGATACTATTGTTGTTGGAGATGGGGCAAATGATTTATCAATGTTTAAATACTCAAAAATAAAAATAGCTTTTTGTGCAAAAGATATTTTAAAAAAAGAAGCCAATATAGTTATAAACAATAAAAATTTAGAAGAAATTATAAAGGAGTTACATGTTTTTAAATGATATTAAGTTTTCACTTTGGTGCGATTTTATTGAGAGAAGTTTTTTAGAGAATGAATTTAAAGACTTGATAACTCAAAAGATAGTAAATGGGGCTACAAGCAACCCTGCAATATTTAAAAATGCAATTTTAACTTCACAATCATATAAAGAAGATATTGAAAAATTAAAAGGTAAAAAACCAAAAGAAATATATGAAGAATTAGCTTGTAAAGATATAAAAAAAGCGGCTGAAATATTATATCCTTTGTATGAAAAAGGAGATGATGGTTTTATTAGCATAGAAATTGATCCAAGACTTTGTGATAATGCTCAAGAAAGCATTAAAGAAGGCAAAAGACTTTTTGAGAAAATAGGTAAAAGAAATGTAATGATTAAAGTTCCTGCAACTCAAGCTGGCTATGAAATAATAGAAACTTTGATTGGTGAAGGAATCAATGTAAATGTTACTTTGGTTTTTTCTCCTCTTCAAGCACAATTATCTTTACAGGCAATTAAAAAAGGAAAACAAAAATTAAAAGCGGATAAAAAAAACCCACAAGTTGTCATAAGTGTATTTGTTAGTAGATTTGATAGGAAATTAGATAAAAAATTACTTGAAAAAAATATAAAACCATCATTAACTGGGATTTTAAATGCAGGAAAAATATACAACATTATTGAGGCAGAAAATATTGCAAATATTAGAACTCTTTTTGCAAGCACTGGAGTAAAAGATGATAGGCTGGAAAGTGATTATTATATAAAAAAATTACTTTTTGCTCATTCAATCAATACTGCACCGCTTAATACAATAAAAGATTTTATAAAAAATAAAAATTTTACACCAAAAAATCCTATAAACAATCAAATTATTGATGAATATTTTGAAACATTGTCTATGCAAGGAATTGATATGGAAGAAATATATAGTGAGTTGATAAATGAAGGCTTGGAAGCTTTTAAAAATGCTTTTAATAAAATCCTTATACAATTAGGAGAATAATATGGAAAATATGCAAAATATAGCAGTAGATGTCAATAAATTAACATTTGAAATGACTAAAAAATTAAAATTATATTTGTCTATGCTGGTTGAAAAAGGAGGAAGTGATCTTCATTTAAAATCAGGTGCTAATGTTAAAGGAAGAGTTTTTGGAGACATAATAAAAATATCTTCTGATATTCTTTCAAAAAAAGATGGAATAACACTTGCAAAAGAATTATTAAGAGGTAGATTTCAAGAACTTGTTCAAAAGAAAAATGTAGATCTTACTTTTAAACTTAATGAAAATTATAATTTTAGAGCAAATATATTTTTTCAAATGGATGGAGTTTCTTTTGTTTTCAGAACTATACCTACTAAAATACCAACGATTAAATCATTAAAATTACCTTCTGTTATAGAAAAATTTTGTTCATTAAATAGGGGATTGGTGTTAGTAACTGGACCTACTGGAAGTGGAAAAACAACTACATTGGCTTCAATTATAAATAGAATCAATCATATAAAAAATAAACATATTATCACCATAGAAGATCCTATAGAATATATATTTAAAGATGATGAATGTATCATCAATCAAAGATCTATCGGTCAAGATGCCTTGAATTTTTCTGATGCACTAAGAGCGGCTCTTAGGGAAGATCCTGATATTATACTTGTTGGAGAGCTTAGAGATATGGAAACGATTGAAACAGCTATGCATGCTGCAGAAACAGGTCATTTGGTTTTGACAACTTTGCACACAATGGATACAAAAGAGACAATTAATAGAATAGTAAATATATTTCCTGGAAATGAACAAAATAGGATTAAAATTTCTTTAGCATCGGTTTTAGAGGGTGTTATATCTCAAAGACTTGTTAAAAGCTTGGACGGAAAAAGAGTGGCAGCTGTGGAGGTTTTGGTAAAAAATGCAAGAGTCAAATCTCTTATACTTGAAGGCAGAGAAGAGGAGATTCCGGATGCTATAAGAGATGGTAGACAAACATATAAAACTCAAACTTTTGATCAAGCACTTTTGGATTTATATCAAAGAAAAATTATATCCGGAAAAGAAGCATATTTAAATGCAACAAATAGAAATGATTTGAAATTACAAATGGATGTTTTAGATGAAAGCAATAATAGCGGAATTAATGAAATTAAAATTGGCATTAAGAAGTAGATAAGTTAATTTTAGATAAAATAAATCCTTAAAATTTTAAAAGGATAATTATGTTAGAAGGAATAATTAGAGATAGTATCGGGAAAAAAGCTGCAAAAGCTTTAAGGCGAGATGGTTATCTAATTGCTAATATTTATGGCAAAGGGATTGAAAATATTAATGCAGCATTTAAGAAAAATGAATTTATGAAAGCTGTTAGATCAAAAGAACATTTTTTTCTTGATGTGAAAGTTGGAGATAACGAATATAAAGTTGCTATTCAAGAATATCAAAAAGATCCTATAACTAATGATCTTTTGCATGTTGATTTAAAAATTGCAATTCCTGGAGTAGAATCAAATTTCATGATTCCTGTCAAAACTGAAGGTGTAGCAAAAGGTATTAAAGATAGAGGTGTTTTGATGCTTTCTAAGAGAAGATTGAAAGTTAAATGTATTCCAGAAAATGTGCCTGACAGTTTTGTTTTAGATGTTCGTCCTCTTGGTGTCAATGATGCAATTCTTGTAAGAGATATGAATATTCCTGAAAATATAAAAATGATGGAAGCTGATAGAATTTCAGTTGTTGGGATTGTAAAAGCTAAATAATATGATTCTTGTTGTAGGTCTTGGAAATCCTACTGATAAGTATAGACTAAATAGACACAATATAGGGTTTATGGTTATTGATGCATTAATCAATAAATATAAACCCTCTCCAATAAAAAAAACTACTTTCAATGGAGAACTTTTCAAATTTAATAATATTCTTTTTTTGAAACCTGTTACTTATATGAATAATTCTGGACTTAGTGTTATAAGTGTAAGTAAATATTTCAAAATCGATAAAATAACAGTTGTTCATGATGATTTAGAACTTCCTTTTGGTTCTGTTAGGATTAAAAATGGGGGTGGCAATGGAGGTCATAACGGCTTAAAATCGATTGATGCTCATTTTGGTGCAAATTATGATAGAATTAGATTGGGAATTGGTAAGCCATTACTAAAAGATGAAATATCTAATTATGTTCTTTCCAATTTTTCAAAAAAAGAGGTTGAATGTTTGCCAATAATTATTCAAAGAGCTGTAGAAGCTGTAATATTTTTGCAAAATCATACTATTGAAGAAACAGCATCAAAATATACAAGTAAAAAAAGCTTATGCAAAAATGAACAGGAAAGTTTATGAATATAAAAATATATCAAAAATATATTAGTGTTATATTTTTAAAAAATTTTTTTATTGTTTTTTTTGCATTTCAATTTTTTTATCTTGGGATTGATTTGATGCAAAATTTTAAAAAAATTCCCGATTCTGCAAATTTACAAATTTTATATGCACTTTATACATTTTTAAATGCTATTAATTTTACCTTGCCTGTTTCTTTGGTTATTGCTATGATAATTTCCAAATTTAATATCATAAGAACAAATGAATTGGTAGCTTTATATGCTCTTAGCATATCTAAAAATCAAGTTATAAAACCAATATTTTTTATATCTTTATTTATAACAATGATTTATGTATCGTTGAATTTTACCAATTTTCCATATTCTAAAGATTTTGCACACAATATTATCACAAATTCAACTCTTTCTAGCAATTCAAAAAATCTTTTTTTAAAATATTTTAATAATTATATTTATATAAATAAATTAGATCCTGTTAAAAAAGAAGCTTTCAATATTAAAATTTTTGAATTAAAAAATAAAGATTTAACAAATATTATTTATGCTAAAAAAGCTAAATTTGTTAAAAATATTTGGATTTTACAAGATATTGATATGATCAAAAAACCAAATATAAATCAAAAAAATGCAAAATTACAAAAATTTCATTATAATACTTTAAAAATGCTTAAAGGATTTAAACCAAAAATAATAGAAAATATTTATGAAGGTAAAAATAATTTTTCTGCTATTGATGCCTTGTTGGCTATAAAACTTTTTTTATCTCAAAATATAAATATTCAAAATATAAAAGCGACTCTTTTTTCACTTACTGTATTTCCATTTTTTGCACCTATTTTAATTTTGATACTTTTTTATTATATGCCTATTGGTAATCGTTTTTTTAATTTAACTTTTGCAAGTTCGATTTTTATTTTTATTTCATTAATTGCTTGGTCTATTTTGTTTATGCTTGTTAGAATGTCTAAAAATGCGATCATAAACCCTGAAATAGGTATTATTTTGCCTATAATAATTCTATCTTTTTTTGCTTCTTTTCTTTATTATAAAAATAGATAAATTTATATTATTTTGGTATAATAACAATACTTAAATTGTTTGGGGTTTTTATGATTGATTTTAAATATTTGGCGAAAAAATATGGCACTCCTTTATATGTGTATGATTTTAATAATATAAAAAAAAATTTTACAAATATAAAAGAAGTTTTTAAAGCACGAAAATCTTTGATTTGTTATGCAGTTAAGGCAAATTCGAATTTATCTGTATTGAAATATCTTGCAAGTCTTGGAAGTGGGGCTGATTGTGTATCAATCGGCGAAGTTAAAAGAGCATTGAAAGCGGGTATTCCCAAATATAAGATTATTTTTAGTGGTGTCGGCAAAAGAGATGATGAAATAGAGGAAGCTATTTTAAGAGATATTTTGATGATAAATCTTGAAAGTGAAGCCGAATTTAACAGGATAGAAATTATAGCTGCGAGATTAAATAAAAAAGCAAGAATTAGCATAAGAGTAAATCCAAATATTGATGCCAAAACTCATCCTTATATTTCAACCGGTTTAAACGAAAATAAATTTGGTGTAGAGATAGATCAGGCAAAAGAGTTATATATAAGAGCTAAAAAGTCTGATTATCTTGAGCCTGTAGGAATTCATTTTCATATCGGAAGTCAATTGACTGATTTAAAGCCTATTGAAGAGGCAAGTAAAATTGTTTCTAATATGCTTAAAAGCTTGAAATATTTAGATATTGATATTAAATTTTATGATATTGGTGGTGGAATAGGGATAAAATATAATGATGAAGAAACTATTAGGCTTTATAACTATGCTCAAGCTGTTTTGGCTACTTTAAAAGGGTTAGATGTTACTGTTGTGTGTGAGCCAGGAAGATATATCGTTGGAAATAGTGGATATTTTTTGACTACTGTTCTTTATGAAAAGAAAAATAGTGGCAAAAGATTCGTTATTGTTGATGGAGGAATGAACGATTTGATAAGACCATCTTTATATAAAGCCTATCATGAGATAGAAATAGTTGAAAATGATGATCAAAATAGATCTGTTTGTGATGTTGTTGGACCAATTTGTGAAAGTGGAGATTTTTTTGCAAAAGATGTTCAACTTCCGAAATTAAAACAAAATGATTTGCTTGTTGTAAAAAGTGCTGGTGCATATGGATTTTCAATGAGTAGTAATTATAATTCAAGAGGAAGAGCAGCTGAAGTTTCGTTTGAAGATGGAAGTGATAGATTGATTCGAAAAAGAGAGAGTTTTGAAGATTTGATACGATTGGAAAAAGAGTTTTTATAAAAGGCGATTGTGGTGGATTTAGAAAAATTAAGAAAAAAAATAGATAATATTGATGATGAAATATTGAAGCTTCTTGAAAAAAGAATGAAAATTGTAAAAAGCGTAGGAGCACTCAAGCATAAAAGTGGAGGAGCTATTTATAGACCTGAACGAGAACAAGAGATTATTGACAGGCTTAAAAAGAATAAAAAAGGTGTTATAAATGACGAAGCGATAGAAGCAATTTTTTTAGAAGTTTTTGCTGCAAGTCGAAATCTTGAACTACCTGAAAGAGTAGCGTATCTTGGTCCTAAGGGAAGTTTTACTCATCAAATTGCAGAAAGTAGATTTGGTGCTTATGCGGATTATTTATCTCTTAATAATATAGAATCTGTTTTTAAAATATTAAAAAATAAAGAAGCAAAATATGGTGTTGTTCCGATTGAAAATAATACTGATGGAATAGTAGGTGTTACCCTTGATTGTCTTGGAAAATATGATTCAAAAATAGTTGCAGAATGTATCATGGATGTTCATCATTCTTTTGTGTCATTAAACGATAATTTAAAAAATATAAAAAGAATTTATTCTCATCCTCAAGGATATAATCAGTGCAAACTTTTTTTAGAAGAACATATGCTTTTGGATTTGGAGTTTATTCCTACTAAGTCAACCGCAGAGGCTGCTCAAATGGCTTTTAAAGATGCTTCTTCCGCGGCTATATGTTCAAAAATAGCTGCTAAAATGTATAAAGTTCCCATTCTTTTTGATAAAATAGAAGATAATCTTGCCAATAAAACAAGATTTTTAATTCTCAGTGATTTTAAAAATAAAAGAGCTAAAAAAAATAAAACATCTATTTTGGCCAGAACCGAAGATAAACCTGGTAGTTTAGTCAAATTTTTAAAACGATTTGAAGAAGAAAATGTAAATATTACAAAAATTGAATCAAGACCATTAAAAAGTAGTGGATTTGGCACAGTCTTTTATCTTGATTTTGAAGGCTTTATTGATGATGAAAATGTCCAAAAAGTTTTAAATGGAAAATATGATATAAAATGGCTCGGAAGTTATTCTGTTAATTAACCAAAGGAATATTGTGAAATTTAATGAAGAATTAAAAGGGATAAAAAATTATTCTGCGGGGAAACCTATTGAACTTGTTGTTAGAGAATTTGGAATCAAACCAAAAGATGTTATTAAACTTGCCAGCAATGAAAATCCTTATGGTTCTAGTCCAAAAGTCGTGGAAGCTGTTCGAAATATATGCGATAAAATGAATCTTTATCCTGATGACAGTATGTATGAGTTGAAAGATGGTTTGACAAAAAGATTTAATATCGAAGAAGATAATGTTATTATCGGAGCTGGAAGTGATCAAATACTTGAATTTATTATACGAGCTAAAGCAAATAAAAACAATAAAGTTTTAATGGCAAAAACAACTTTTGCTATATATGATATTTATTCAAGATCTGTCGGAACTACTATTTTAAAAACTACTTCTGAAGGACACAATTTAGAAGAATTTTTAGATATTTACAAAAAAGAAAAAAAGATTAAAATAATTTTTTTATGTGTTCCTAATAATCCTACCGGTGAATGTTTGAATAAAAATGATATATATGAATTTATTAAAAAAATTGATCAAGACACTCTGATTGTAATTGATGGTGCATATCAAGAATTTGCATCTTTCAAAGATAAAGAAAAAGAACTTTATCCAAAAGATTTGATAAATAATTTTTCAAATGTTATTTATTTAGGGACTTTTTCCAAAGTTTATGGACTTGGAGGAATGAGAGTTGGATATGGCATATCTAATAAAGAGATAATATCTAATTTAACAAAATTAAGACCACCGTTTAATATTACAACTTTAAGTTTAAAAGCCGCGATAGAAGCATTAAAAGATGAAGATTTTATTTATAAATATTTAGAAAACAGTTTTAAGGAAATGAAAAGATATGAAGAGTTTGCGATACAAAATAAGATAAAATTTATACCCAGTTATACAAATTTTATTACTTTTTTATTAAAAAATAACAAAAATTCTACAAAAATTTCAAATTCTTTGCTAAAAAAAGGTATAATAATTAGAGATTTGGATGCTTATGGGCTTAATGCCATAAGAATAACAATAGGTAAAAAAGAAGAAAACAGTAAATTTTTTACAAATTTTTTACAAATTTATAATGCAGGATAATAATGGAATTTAAACAATTACTACAACAAATAATTGATACCATACAAAAATTATCTCAAAAACAAAAGATTGTTATATCTTTATCTTTAATTGCATTGGTGGGATTTTTAGTTTTTTTGGTTGTTTATAATAAACAAAATAATATAAAAGATTATAGTGTATTGTTTGATAACACTTCTCCTTCTGATTCTGCACTTATTATTCAGCAACTTAAAAAAGATAATATTCCTTATAAAATTATAAATGAAGGAACTATTGAAGTTCCTAGAAATGTTGTTTATAAAGAAAGAATTGCCATAGCTTCTAAGGGAATACCTAAAAATTCTGTAGTTGGTTTTGAACTATTTAATAAGCAAAGCTTTGGAACTACTGATTTTGAAGAACAAATAAAATATTTAAGAGCTTTAGAGGGTGAATTAACTAGAACAATTCAAGGATTGGATCCTATTGAAAAAGCTTCAGTTAATATTGCTATTCCCAAAGAGAGTGTTTTTACAGACAATAGTGCTTCTCCAACGGCATCAGTTGTAGTTTATTTAGAGCCAATGACGAAACTTTCTAATAAGCAAATTTTGGGTATTAAAAATTTAGTAGCAGCTTCAGTTCCAAGATTAACAACAAATAATGTAAAAGTAGTAGATTCAAATGGTGTAACTTTGGGTGCCGACAATGAAGGTTTTGATTCTGATGCGGTAAAAGAACAAATAGAATATAAAAAAATATTTGAAAACAGTTATGAACAAAAAATACAAAATGTTTTAGCTCCTATAGTTGGAGGAAAAAATAAAGTAGTAGCTAAAGTTAATATTGATTTTGACTTTAATAAAAAAAGTGAAGTTTCTAAAGTTTATGATCCAAATTCTGTTCCAAGAAGTGAGCAAACTGAAGATATAAAAAAAGAAGGATATGTCCCCTCTCAACAAGTAGGCGGAGTTCCGGGTGCTGTTAGCAATATAGGTCCTGTTCAGGGGTTAAGCAAGACAGGTGCAAAAAAAAATATATATACAAAAAGCACTACTACAACAAATTATGAAATATCTTCAACAGTTTCTAAATCTAAAGGAGAATTTGCGACATTAAAAAGAGTAACTGCTGCGGTTGTAGTTGATGGTAAATATGTTGATAAAAAAGATAAAAATGGTAAAATTATTGGTAAAAAATTTGTGCCTCTTAGTGCAAACGAATTGGCGCAAATAAAAAATATAGTAAAACAAACTATTGGTTTTAATGCAAAAAGAGGTGATGAAGTAACGGTTAGCAGTTTTGAATTTAAACCTTTATCATCCAATATAGAAGCACCTATTACTCAAACTTTTATGAATAAGATTAGAAATTATGTGAATCCTATTATTCCTGTTTTAAAATTTATTATAGTTTTAATTTTAATTTTAATTTTTTACAAAAAAGTTATTATTCCGTTTATTCAAAAAATGGTTGAAACCAATATTGATGAAGAAGATGAAGTGTCTTATGAAGAAACAGTGGATGAAGAAGAAACAGCAGAGGATACATTGGATAAATTTAAAGCAATGAGAAAAAAAGTAGAAGAACAGCTTGGTATTGAGGGTAATTTTAAAGAAGAAGAAGTAAAATATGATATCCTTCTTGACAAAATGAAAGAGTTAGTTGAACATAAACCAGAAGATATGGCTCATATATTAGAATCTCTTTTTAAAAGCGAAAGAGATGTAAGTTTAAAATCGGCAAACAAGGGATAAAAATTGATTAAATTAACAAAAGAACAGCAAAATGTTTATGATAGTTTAACAATGGCAGAGAAAATTGCTATTTTTTTAATTCAATTAGGAGAAGATGCTACAACAACTATATTTTCCAACATGAATATAGATACAATTACTGAAATTTCAAAATATATTGCAAAAGCCAAAGATATTGATAAACAAGTTGCAACAGCAATTTTGGAAGAATTTTATGCTATCACTCAATCAAATCAATATATTAGAACAGGTGGACTCGAATATGCAAAAGATATTTTATATAGGACATTAGGTTCTGATGAAGCTCAAAGAATTCTTGATAGTTTGGCTAAAAGTATGGAAAGTGGCCAAAGTTTTGGTTATTTAGATCAAGTAAAACCTCAACAATTAGCTGATTTTATAGTAAACGAACATCCTCAAACTATTGCTTTAATATTGGCACACATGGATCCTACCAATGCTGCTGAAACTATTAGTTTTTTTTCTGATGAATTAAGAAGTGAAGTTACCATAAGAATGGCAAATCTCGGAGATATTTCTCCTTCAATCATAAAAAGAGTTTCAACTATATTGGAAAGTAAGCTTGAATCATTGACTTCTTACAAAGTAGAAGTTGGCGGTCCTAGAGCGGTAGCAGAAATTTTAAATAGATTGGGGCAAAAAGCAGCAAAATCTACTCTTGGACTTGTTGAACAAGCAGATGAAAAATTGGCAAATACTATTAAAGATATGATGTTTACTTTTGAAGATATTTCAAAAATGGATAATAATGGTATAAGAGAGATTTTGAAAGTTGCTGATAAAAAGGATTTGATGATAGCCTTAAAAGGTTCTCCAGACGAGCTAAGAGATAAATTTTTAGGAAGTATGTCCCAAAGAGCTCAAGAGGCTTTTAACGAAGAGATGCAATTTTTAGGTGCAGTAAGAGTAAAAGATGTGGAAGAAGCACAAAGAAAAATAGTAGAAGAAGTTCAAAAGTTGGCCGAACAAGGTTTAATTCAAATAGGCGAATCTGATGAAATGATTGAGTAAAATAAAAAATGAAAAATATTATAAATTCGAATTCCATAGATAAGCATGTTGTTAAAAAATATAATTTTAAGATTTTAAGTTCTCAAAAAAATCAAGATACAGATGTTGTTGAAAATCAATCTTTCAAAACAGAAGAAAATGAGATAAACAATAATAATGTAAAAATTTTAAAAGATGAAGAAGAAAAAGAGATAAAAGACGATTTTATTTCTGAATTGCTTAAAAAAAGTGATAAAATGTCCAGTGAATTAATAAAACTTCAAATGCAAATAGAAGATGGTCAAAAAGAGTTCGAGGCAAGACTCCAAAAAGAGACTAATGATGCATATGAAAAAGGTAAAAAAGAGGGATATGAAAATGCTAAAAAAGATTTTGAAAAAGATTTTAATAATTTAAAAGAGCAATATTTAGCATCCATTAAAAAATTAGAAGATTTATATGATACATTTAATCAAAAAATTGAAAATCTTAAGAATGAACTTACAGAAGTATCTCTTGAAATAGCAAAAGAAGTTATAGAAAAAGAGATATCTAAAGATTCTCAAGAAATTGCATACTCTTTAGCGGTAAAATTATTAGAAGAATTAAAAGATGCAACCAAGATTGATATTAAAGTAAATTCACAAGATTATGAATATATTAAAAATAAATTTAGTGAAAAAACAAATATTGAAATATCAAAAGATGATGCTATCAGCAAAGGTGGTGTTATTTTATTTAGCAATATTGGAAATATTGATGGAGATATAAAAACAAGAATAGAAAAGGCAAAAGAATTAATATTAAAGATAAATACATGAATATAAAAGAAAAAAATATAGAAGAATTAAAAGAAATTAGTGCAAATATAAGAAAGAAGATTTTGTCTACTGTCAGCAAAAATGGTGGTCATTTGAGTTCTCCTATTGGAGCTGTGGAGCTTATTGTGGGGATGCACTATGTTTTCGATGTTAAAAAAGACCCTTTTATTTTCGATGTAAGCCATCAAGCATATGCACATAAGTTATTGACGGATAGATGGAATAATTTTGATAGTTTAAGAACTTTTGGTGGGATTAGTGGATATACAAAGCCAAGTGAATCTCCCTTTGATTATTTTATAGCCGGTCATAGTTCTACTTCTATCTCTTTGGCTGTTGGTGCAGCAAAAGCTATCAAATTAAAAAATGAAAACAGAACTCCTATTGCTTTAATAGGCGATGGTTCATTGACTGCAGGAATGGTTTATGAAGCATTAAATGAATTGGGGGATAAGAAATATCATGTTGTTATAATATTAAATGATAACGAGATGAGCATATCTAAACCAATAGGAGCAATTAGTAAATATTTATCTAAAAAAATGGCTGAAAACAGTTATCAAAAATTTAAAAAAATAACAGAAAAATTTCTAAATCATTTTCCAGATAGTGCATCTTATGTAGCGAAAAAATTTGAAGATTTATTAAAACTTATAACTCCGGGAATGTTTTTTGAAGAGTTAGGAATTGATTATATCGGTCCAATTAATGGCAATAACATAAAAGAGATAATTGAAACATTTAAGATTGCAAAAGATTTTAAAGGTCCAGTTGTTATTCATGCTCAAACTTTAAAAGGAAAAGGATATTCTAAAGCAGAAGGATATATGGAAAATTGGCATGGAGTCGGTCCGTTTGATTTAAAAACAGGAGAATCTTTGAGAAAAAAAAATAGTCAAAATGCCACAACTCTTTTTAGTAATGCTTTGTGTGAAATGGCAACTAAAAAAGAAGACATAGTAGGAGTTACTGCAGCTATGCCTAGTGGCACAGGACTTAGTAAATGTATAGAAAAATTTCCTACAAGATTTTGGGATGTTGCTATTGCTGAACAACATGCGGTTACTTCCATGGCAGCATTGGCAAAAGAGGGATTTAAGCCATTTGTTGTTATTTATTCAACATTTTTGCAAAGAGCATATGACCAAGTTATTCATGATGTCTGTATTATGGGATTGCCTATTGTTTTTGCACTTGATAGAGCAGGAATTGTGGGCGAAGATGGAGAGACACACCAAGGGCTTTTTGATGTATCTTTTTTAAGAATTTTGCCGAATATGACAGTTTTTGCCCCAAGAGATAAGCTTAGTATGAAATATGCAGTTGAATTTGCTTATGAAATGAAAACTCCTTGTGCTTTTAGGTATCCAAGAGGGACTTTTTTGGATTCTTCTAAATACGAACCAGCTAAATACCAATTAGGAAAAGCTCAACTTTTAAAAGATGGAGATAATATATTATTTATAGGTTTTGGTAATGGTGTAGGAAGGGCTTGTGAAACATACGAATTGATAAAAGATGAAATGAATCCTGCTATTTTAGATCTTGTTTTTGTGAAACCATTAGATGAAAAAATGCTTATTGAATTATCTAAAAAATATAAAAAATGGTATGTTTTTAGCGATAGTGTTAAAAAGGGTGGTGTTGCATCCGCTATATTGGAACTATTAAATGAAAATAAAATTTTTAATATAGAAATAATATCTTTTGAATATAATGATCAATTTATTGTTCACGGAAATACAAAAGAGGTAGAAAAAAGTTTAAGACTTTTGCCTCAACAAATAGCCAAAAAGATAAGAGCAGAAAATATCTAAACTCTTATCTTCAATATATTATATTTTAATAGATAGTGTATTAAAGTTCTTCTGCATGTTCTGCGAGATAATTGGCAACCCCATCAGTTGAAGCTTTCATACCTTCTTTTCCCTTGTGCCAACCTGCTGGACAAACTTCTCCATATTCATTTGTGAATAACATTGTATCTACCATTCTTAACATTTCATCAATATTTCTTCCAAGCGGTAAATCATTAATTACAGCATGTCTTACTGTTCCATCTGTATCTATCAAAAAAGAGCCTCTTAGTGCCACACTTTCATTCAAAAGAACATCAAAATCTCTTGCTATTTGTTTATTCAAATCAGCTACCAAAGGAAATCTGACTTGTCCTATACCACCTTTATTTACAGGTGTATTTTTCCAAGCAAAATGAGAAAATTGAGAATCTATTGAAATACCTATGACATTGATGCCTCTATTTGTAAATTCGTCAAGTCTGTGATCAAAAGCTATGATTTCAGAAGGACATACAAAAGTAAAATCTAATGGATAAAAAAATACAACTGTGCCTTTTTCTCCAAAATTTTCGTATAAATTAAAATCATTAACTATCTTATTGTTGCCTAAAACTGCAGTTGCAGTAAAATCTGGTGCTTTATTTGTTACAATCATTATCGTCTCCTAAAAAAATATTTTTTCAACATTTAAATTGTATCATAATAAAATTAATTTATTTTGTAAAAAAAAATCTATATTTAGAATTGTGTTTTATTTAATAAAAATTTGATATAATTGCTAATCTCATTAATACAGAGGAAAACAAATGTCAAAAAATTTTTTATTTACGAGTGAATCTGTTACAGAAGGTCATCCAGATAAAATGGCTGATCAAATTAGTGATGCAATTTTGGATTATATAATTGCAAGGGATAAAAATGCTAGAGTAGCTTGTGAAACTCTTTTATCAAATGGATATTGTGTTATTGCCGGTGAAATAAAAACTGTTTCTTATGCTCCATTGCAAGATATTGCAAGAGATGTTATAAGAGGAATTGGTTATACAGATTCAACATTTGGATTTGATTACAGAAGTGCTGGGATATTAAATGGAGTAGGAGAACAAAGTCCTGATATTAATCAAGGTGTTGATCAAGAAAATGGAGAAATTGGTGCTGGTGATCAAGGTTTGATGTTTGGATATGCCTGCAAGGAAACAGATACTTATATGCCACTTCCAATTTATTTGGCACATAAATTAACTATGGGATTGGCACAAAAAAGAAAAAGCGGTGTTTTGCCTTTTTTAAGACCTGATGGAAAAGCTCAAGTAAGTATTAGATATGAAAATGGAAAACCAAAAGCAGTGGATACGGTTGTTGTTTCTACTCAACATTCTCCTGAAGTATCATATCAAAAATTGAAAGATGCTGTTATTGAAGAAGTTATTTTGCCAGAACTTCCACAGGATATTGATATTGATAATATTAAATATCATATAAATCCAACAGGTAGATTTGTTATAGGAGGTCCTCAAGGAGATGCTGGACTTACAGGAAGAAAAATAATAGTTGATACTTATGGTGGTTCTTGTCCTCATGGTGGCGGAGCATTTAGTGGTAAAGATCCGACAAAAGTAGATAGAAGTGCGGCATATATGGCAAGATATGTGGCTAAAAATTTAGTTGCTAGTGGTATTTGCGAAAAAGTTACTATTCAAATTGCTTATGCGATTGGTGTTGTTGAACCAGTATCAATCATGATAAATAGCGAAGGCACTGGCAGGGTTGATGATACAGAAATAGAAAAATGTGTTGAAAAATTATTTGATTTAACCCCTAAAGGTATTATCACTACTCTTGACTTAGTAAGGCCAATTTATCAAAAAACAGCAAGTTATGGACATTTTGGAAGAGAACTTCCTGAATTTACTTGGGAAAAAATTGATAAAGTAGAAAATATTAAAACATATTTTGGAATTTAAGATTGATTTGGGTATCAATTTGGTATAGTTTTCACAAAAATTAAAAGGAGAAGAATATGTCAGTTAAAATTACAGATAGTTGTATTAGTTGCGGTGCTTGTATAGATGAGTGTCCTGTTGAAGCTATTGTTGATGATGAGGATAATCCAACAGGAGAAGAAACTTATTATGTATATCCAGATAAATGTGTAGAATGTGTTGGATATAATGATTCACCTGCTTGTGCGGAAGCTTGTCCAACTGAAGGTTGTATTGTATGGGATGATCCAAGTGTTGCTCCTGATAAACCTAAAAGAGAAGATAGAGGAGAAGCAGAAACTCCTGTAGTTGAATAATTAAAAAATAGAGGATATTTTGTCCTCTATTTTTATTTTAATTAAGCTTATAATGAAAAAATACTTATAAAACTAAAATTACTTGCCTAATTTAATCTTAATTATAGAAAAAATTTGGTATCATCCCTCTCTTAAAATTATTTTCAAATGGAGATTAAAATGGAACAAACACTCTCGATTATAAAACCCGATGCGGTTAAAAAGGGTGTAATCGGAAAGATTATAGATAGATTTGAAAGCAATTCTCTTAAAATCGCTGCAATGAAAAAAGTAGAATTAAGCCAAAAAGATGCAGAAAACTTCTATGCAGTTCATGCACAAAGACCTTTTTTTGGTGAATTGGTTGAATTTATGACAAGCGGACCAGTAGTCGTAATGGTTCTCGAAGGTGAAAATGCTGTTGCTAAAAATAGAGAATTAATGGGTGCTACAAATCCAAAAGAAGCAAATCCTGGAACAATTAGAGCAGATTTTGCAGATAGTATTGATGCAAATGCGGTTCATGGAAGTGATTCATTGGAAAATGCTAAAATAGAAATAAATTTCTTTTTTGCTAAAAGAGAAATTAGCTAAAATTGATTGTTAAAACATTTAAAATATAAATTAAGGAGAACAAATGGCAGTACCAAAGAGGAGAGTCAGCAAAACTAGAGCTGCAAAAAGAAGAACACATTACAAAGTAACTTTGCCAAGACCTGTAAAAGATAGCGATGGGAGCTGGAGAATGCCTCATCATGTAAATAAAACTACTGGCGAATATAAAAATAACTAATGCAAAGAATTGCAATTGATGCTATGGGCGGAGACAATGGCTCTGCTCCTATTATAGAAGGAACTTTACAAGCTCTCGAAGAGAGAAGATTTATAGCTATACTTGTTGGCAAAAAAGAAATTATTTCTTCAAGAATACCTTTAAAATATGAAAAATATATTGAAATTGTAAATGCTGACGATGTAATTAGCATGAAAGATGTAGCTACTAATGCTTTAAAAAGAAAAGAAAGTTCTATTTATAAAGCCATTGATTTAGTAAGAGAAAAAAAAGCTGATGGTGTCATATCGGCTGGTCATAGCGGTGCTACAATGAGTTTAGCTACACTTAGAATAGGAAGAATAAAAGGTGTTACAAGACCTGCTATCGCTACTTTAATGCCAACTACTATAAATAATAAATTTTCACTCGTTTTGGATGTTGGTGCAAATGTCGATTCAAAGCCTATTCATATTTTTGAATTTGGTATTATGGGTGAAGCATATGCTAAAGATGTTTTGAAAATTGGTGACCCTAAAATAGGACTTTTATCAAATGGAGAGGAATCTTCAAAAGGAAATGAAGTTACAAAAGAAGCATATTCAATGTTGAAATCTTTATCTTCATTTGTTGGCAATATAGAAGGTAATAATATTTTTGACGGATCTGTTGATGTAGTGGTTTGTGATGGTTTTGTAGGAAATATTCTTTTGAAAACAAGTGAAGGTGTTGCAGATTCTATTGCAAAAATTATCAAAAAAAATGTTAGAAAATCACCATTGGCAATAACTGGTGCAATACTTATGAAAAAAGTTTTTAAAATATTAAAAAAACAAGTTGATTATGATGAATATGGAGGGGCACCTCTTATAGGAATAGACGGTTGTGCTATAGTTAGTCATGGAAAAAGTAATGCAAAAGCTGTTAAAAATGCAATTTTTCAGGCTATAAATTTTTCAAATTCTAATATCAACGAAGATATTAAAAATAAATTGCAAAATCTTAAAAAATCTTAAGGAATTTATATGTTTGCTTCTTTTAAATCTATAGGTGCTTATGTTCCTGAAAAAAAACTTACAAATCTTGATTTGGAACAAATGGTTGATACAAGCGATGAATGGATAAAAAAAAGAACAGGCATAGAAACAAGACATATAGCGGATAAAAATGAAACAACAAGCGATATGGCCTATGAAGCAGCCAAGATAGCTATCAAAAGAGCAGGTATTAATAAAGATGAAATAGATGCTATTATTTTAGCAACTATTAGCCCAGATTATTTTTGTATGCCTTCAACTGCTTGTTTGGTTGCCGATAAACTTGATATTAAAGGTGCAATGACATTTGATATAAGTGCGGCTTGTAGTGGTTTTGTTTATTCTTTAGCAATGGCTAAATCTTTTATAGAGTCAAATTTTAAAAAAAATGTTTTGGTCGTTGGGGCTGAAAAATTAAGCAGTATTACAAATTACAAAGATAGATCTACTTGTGTTATTTTTGGTGATGGAGCAGGAGCTGCTGTTATTAGCAGAACTGAAGATAAAAATGAAGCTATTTTGGATGTTTCTGCAGCATCCGATGGAAAATATTATGATTTACTTTTGACTCCTGGTGGAGGTTCAAAATATCCAACATCTTTAAAAACTTTAGAAAAAGAGATGCATTATATTAAAATGGCTGGAAATGAAACTTTTAAAATAGCGGTTAAAACTCTTACTGAAGATGTGGTAGAAATATTACAAAAAAATAATCTTTCTTCAAAAGATGTAGATAAATTTATACCTCATCAAGCAAATTATAGAATTATAGAATATGTTCGAAGCAAATTGAAATTTCCAAAAGAAAAAACTGTTTTAACAGTAGCAAAATATGGAAATACTTCTTCTGCATCTATTCCAATGGCGATCAATGATGCTTATGAAAATAAAAATCTTAAATATGGAGATTTAATGCTACTTGATACTTTTGGTGGCGGTCTTACATGGGGAAGTGCTTTAGTAAAATTTGCAATGAAATAAATATTACTTTTTTATTGTCTTATGACTTTTTTGCTCATACCTTGACCTCTTTTGCCATTGCATTGTGCTTTAGAGGATTGTTCTAAAATATAATCAGCAAGAATTGATAAATTTTTTTGTGAAAGATTTTTGAATGCAGGCATTGTTTTATTTGCAAACATTGGATATTTGCCCTTTGAGCCATATTTGATCGAATTCATGATAACAACTTTTGCATTAGAACCATTGAAATGCTTATTTCTCATTCCTATACCTGCAAATGCAGGAGCAGTTTTTTTACTTGCCACGCTATGGCATGCAAAACATCCATTTTGGTTTATAAGCTCTTGAGCAGTTTGTGCAAAAAGAAAACCACTTAATGCTGATATTATAATAACTATTTTTTTCATATTTTTCTCCTAATAATTTATGTTTTATTCTATTATAATCATATTAAGGCATCGTTAATATAAGCTTAATAATACAAAAAATAAAACGATAGGTGTTATTATGATGGCAAATTTCATATATTTTAAAAAAGTTATTTTAATTCCTCTTTTTTCCAATATATTAAGCCAAAGCAGGGTTGATAAACTCCCGAAAGGTGTTAATTTCGGACCAATATTGGAACCTATTATATTTGCATAGATTAAATGATGATTTTCTATACCTTTTAATGCAATATCCATTATCATAACAGAGGGTAAGTTATTTAAAAATGCACTCAAAATAGCACTAATAAATCCAACACTAAAAATATTTCCGTTTTCTAAAACATGATGGAGATAATTGGTTAGTCCTGCATTTTTAAGTCCAAATACCACTATATAAAGCCCTATGCTAAACCATACAATTTGCCAAGGTGCTTCTTTAATTGTTTTGCTAAAAGAAACTTCTTTCATCAAAGTTGCAATCAATAAAAACAATAATGCTCCACCTAAAGCAAAAAAACTAACAGGAATTTGATAAAAATCTCCTATTAAATAACCTACAAATAAAATAATTAAAAAAAACCAACTGAATAAAAAAAGTTTTTGAGACTTTATTACACTTTTTGCTTCAGGCAATAAATTTATATCAATTATTTTTGGTATATCCTTTTTGAAGAATAACCATAATACACAAATAGAAATTAAAACACTTACAATAAAAGGTAAAATCATATTTTTAAAATATTCTATAAAGCCAATATGAAAATAATCTGCAGTAATAATATTTGTAAGATTGGAAAAAACAAAAGGCAAAGAAGCACTATCGCTCATAAAACCTCCTGCAAGTAAAAAAGCCAATATCGTTTTCGAATTAAATTTTAATATTTTCATTTTAGAGAGCAAAATCGGTGTTAATATCAAAGCGGCTGAATCATTTGCAAAAAAAGCAGAAATTATACTTCCTAATAATAAAGAATTTACAAACATAAAAAAACCATTGCCTCGTGAAAATTTGGCTATTTTAATAGCTATCCAGTCAAAAAAGCCAATCTTTTCTAAAACTAAAGATAAAATAATAATTCCAATAAAAGTAAAAGTAGCATCCCAAACAATTTCTATAACTTCAATAATGTCATCAATATTTACCATATTAAGAAAGAAGGCAATGAAAGCCATAAAAACAGTGATATATCCCATATATTTTGGTTTTATAAAGATTAAAAGAAGAGTTATTGAAAAAAGAGAAATAGCTAAAAACATAAAATTTTTCCCACTGTTTATATTTTAATTAATTAGCTTGAATTCTTTTTCATCAAAATCATAATTATAAACTTCACCTGTTTGTATAATATAATACCATCCATAGATATTAAGTTCTTCTTTTTCGTATTTTTCTCTTACGAAAGAATATGATAATAAATTTTGTATTTGTTTTATTATGTTTAATTGTTCAAGTCTCCATGCTCTTAGTTTTTTATCTTTAATTGAAGAGACTTTATCTTTTAAATCAATTACCAAGTCAAGCCATTTATTAATAAATGGCATTTCTTTCATTTTTTCTTGTGGATAATAGAGTGCTTTTAGTCCTCCACAGTTGCTATGTCCGCATACAACAATATTTTTCACTTTTAAAACTTTTACGGCATATTCTAAGATGCTGGCTGAGCATTTATACCTACCATCGTTTGCAGAAGCTGGAGGAATAATATTTGCGATATTTCTCAAAACAAAAACTTCTCCTGGTAAAGTTTTTGTGATTAAATTTGGAACAATTCTACTATCACTACATCCTATATAAAATGTATGTGGATCTTGTTTTTCTTTTAAATCTTCAAAAAGTTTTTTATGAGATTCAAATTCTTTATCTTTAAACTTCAAAACACCATTAAAAATTTTGCTCATTTGATACTCCTACTAATAAATGAATTTTATTAAAATCATTATACATATATTTGTCTTTATGTTCGTTAAGTTATTTAAAGAATTTTTAGATTGTTATTAGTAAAAACCATCCTTCTTAGATTTGACATAGGCAGTATAATAATACTATAATTATTTATCTAAAAATCAGGAAAAAGTATGAAACATCTATCAATTAAACAAAGATTATTGTTTGTGATAATAATGTCAATTATTGGTTTATCAATAGCTTTAATTATTGTAAATACAATTTCTTTAAAAGAATTAGCCGATAAAAATATAAATATTTATAAAAAAAATGTATTGAATTTGAAAAAAGAAAAATTGCATAATTATACAACGATAGTAATGAATATTATAAAACCATATTATGAAAGAACCAATAAAAATAAATTAAAATATGAAGTAAAAAATTATATTACACAGCAATCTGATCTCTTATTTAATATTATTGAAGAAATTTATAATTTAAATAAAGATAAAATGTCAAAAAAAGAATTGAAAAATTTGATTATTAAAACAGTTGCTGCTGCAAGATATGGCAAAAATGGATATTTTTGGATAAACAATATGAATTATAAAATGATTATGCATCCAATAAAAAAAGAATTAACTGGTAAATATTTTAAAAACAATCCTAAAGTTCCTTTTGTAGCATTAGGAGTAAATAAGCTTAAAAAAAATGGTAAAAATATAGCTTATATAGCATATAATTTTTATTCACCAAAATCAAAAAAATATGTTTATAAATTTTCTATTGTCAGAGTGTTTAAACCGTATAATTGGGTTATAGGAACGGGGGCATATATTGATGATGTAACTGAGAAAATGAAAAAAGAAGCCTTGAATGCTATTTCTAAAATTAGATATGGCAAAAATGGATATTTTTGGATAAACAATATGAATTATAAAATGATTATGCATCCAATAAAAAAAGAATTAACTGGTAAATATTTTAAAAACAATCCTAAAGTTCCTTTTGTAGCATTAGGAGTAAATGCTTTAAAAAAATCTTCAAAAGATGATGCTATTATAAAATATTCTTTTTTCAATCCTGCCACTGGAAAATATGGCAATAAAATTTCTGATGTTAGATTGTTTAAACCTTGGGGTTGGGTTATAGGAACAGGAGTATATCTGACTGATATTGAATTAAATATTAAAAAAATGAAAACTCAAGAAGAAAAAATTGTTAAAAAAGATTTTATTAAAACTTTGATTGTTTCTTTTGCTATGTTAATGATAACAATAATAGCAGTGTTATTTTTGATTAAAAAATGGATTGTTGATTTGTTAATAACTTGGAAAACACAATAAAGTTCGGATAAATTTTTTTAAGTTTTGTTTCTATAACACTTCTTCCAAGGTATTGTACATTTTAGAAATTTTGTTATCGTTTTTTCTGATAATTTTGCTCAATAATTTGTTAATATTTTCTAGAATTTTTATACCAACAGTAGGGTTTATCTGACAAAAATTTATCAATTCTTTTTTTGAAATTTCCATGATAACTGATTTTTTCTTAGCGACTATCGTAGTTAAACTTTTGCCATTATCGAGCATACAAGTAATAGAAAAAAAGATATCTTCTTCTGCTTTGATATTGCATATTTGCATATTTGCACCTGAAAATTCTTTTTTTACTTCTACCTCTCCTTCGATAAGAAAAAATGCTTTTTCAAGTTTATCATTTTCATTTTTTATAATTTCGTCTTTTTTAATTTCCTTTTTTTTGAAACTTTTTAAAAAAATTTTTTTATTATCATCGCTTAATCCTTCAAAAATCAAACTATCCATTTTTACGCCTTATTGATATAGTTGCTGCAAATTCCGATATGATTAGAGTATCTTTTGGATTTATTTTTACTTCCATTTCTATTTCATGTTTTTTGATTTTATGTAGCAATGTTTCATATTTTTTGACTTCTCCTCCAAAACGAAGTTTTGTTAAAACTATTTTTTTAAGTTTGGCTTCTGTTATATAATTTTCTATGATACCAAGCAATATTTCACCATTTTTTAGACTCTCTTCGAATGCTTCTTTGTAACTTTTTCCGGTAAAATCATGCTTTGTTTTTATATGGAAATTTTGAGTTTTAAGTAGATTTCTTACCACTTTTGACATGCCAGGTTCTGTTATGGATTTGGAAAGTAAAAATCTATTGTATTCTTCGCTCATTATTATTTCATTGCAATCACTTTTTATAAGATAATTTTCATATTTTGGATCGTTTATTTCAGCTATTATGTAAACATTTGGATTTAATGATCTTATTACAATGATAGTTTCAAGAACCTTTGCATCCGCAAATTCTCCACCCATATTTAATATCATAACTTTATCAGCTTTTTCAATTTTTGCATTTTTTAAAATTTCTTCATTATTATATTCTCCTTGAGCAAATTTAAAATTATATTTTTGAAATAAACTTTTTAATTCCGGAACAAGCTCATTATGAATAATAACTATATTATCTTGATAAACTCTTCTAAAAGTATTTAAAACTTCTATTCTTGGTGTTTTAAAACCGCAAATAACTAAATGATTTTCTAAAGAATCAAGCATTTTATATCCTTTTTTGGAAAAAATCTTTTTTTCTATTAATCTTGTAGTAACAGTTGCTGTAAAAATTGCAACCTCTATAACTCCTCCCAATATAATGCTAATCGCTAAAATTTTTCCAATTACGCTATGAGGTATTATGTCTCCATAGCCTACAGTTGTTGCTGTAACTATAGACCACCAAAGTCCATCAAAAAAATTTTTATAATTATTAGGTTCAATTAATACCATAGCTTTTGAAGAGATAAGCAAAAAAAGTATATATGCAAACATATAAACCGATGCTAAACTAAAGTTAAATTTTTTCCACTTTTTCAATTATTAATCCTTATAAAATTGAACCAAGAATTATAGAATTATAGCATATCTCAGCCTAAAATCAATTTTCAGTATTTTTTCATCTTTATTTTATTATAATTAACTGATTGGTTAGTTAGTTATAATAAAAAAAGGTTGTTTTTCATGAATTTTTTAGAAAGAGAAAATCGCTATATAAAAAATATAAATTTAGCATTTTTGTTTATTCCTATGATTTTATTGCCACTTATTGTGGAGTGGTATTTTCATACGAATGAAAATGTATTTTTTATTCATTATAAAGATGAAATTTTAATTGTTAATATTATATATATTGTATTAGGACGATTTTTGTTGCTTGATAGTGCAATCTATATTTTTTCTCATTCGAAGCATAAAGTAAATATGGCTCTTATTCAAGTTATATTTTTGTATTTAGAGATTACAGTTGTAACTATTGTCTATTATGCAACTATTTTTTATATTTTTGGTGTTTTTTCTATTTTTCATTTAAGTGCACATCTTAGCCCTGAAAATTTACATGCTATTCACAAACATGGATTTATAACTTCTATGTATATATCTGCAGTTACTTTTACAACTCTTGGATCTGGAGATTGGATACCACAAACTTTAACTGGGATGATTGCGGTTACATCAGAAGCTATACTTGGTGTGATTCAAGGAGGTGTCTTTGTGGCTATTTTGATTTATGCACATCAAAACAGAGAAATCAGACCTAATTTTAGGAATAAATAACAATCATTAAAATTGGTATAACTTTAGAAGTATTAATTTTAGAGATGCCCTTTATATTTTATTTACTATACATTTAAACTATTTTATTACAATTTCGTTTGAAAAAGAAATATTGATAAATGGAGAAAAAATGTTGGAAATTGTTGAAAATATTAAGAAAGAGATAAAAAAAGTTATTATTGGTCAGGATGAAATGGTTGAGGCCTTGATTGTAGGACTTTTGTGTGATGGACATATACTTCTTGAAG